>NZ_LZHP01000091.1:0-111378 GCF_001690605.1 Gilliamella sp. Nev6-6
GTTGATAATAAAATCGATTTCTTGACACTTGTAAACATCGACATAACGCACGTAAGCTATATCGATGTTGATTCTCGGTGATTAATTTGATTTTCGTTCTATTATCAACGCCGCTTGCTTTAGGATGTCATTCTCCATTAACAATCGCTTATTCTCTTTACGTAGGGTTATGAGCTCATTTTCTTGAGTACTACGATTAGCTTGAGCTGTAAACTCACCAATAGTTTGATATTGCTTTATCCACTTATCTAATGCGGATTTAGTCAGGTCGTATTCGGTGACAATATCCGCTCGTTTTTTGCCATTTTGGTATAACATTACCCTCTGTTTTTTAAATTCATTACTAAAACTGCGTTTTTCTCTTCTTGAAATGAGATTTGTCATTGTTGGTTCCTTTTGTTTTTTGGTTATCATAACAATGACCTTATTAAACTGGTACTAATTAGTGTAGCCTGTCCAAATGTTGATGAGGTCAAATCAAATTCTGCAACGATTTTACTACGTGATTTACCGTGTTGATAAAGATTGACCATTTGGTGTTTAAAATCATCATTGAATGTTCGCCTTTTTCGTTTAATATTATTCAAGTTACCTCCTTTTTTAATTGTGATAAGTTTGCCTTACCCCCTTAAAAAAGTTGGATGATTTAGTGTAGCCTAACCTATCCAAGACGAATTGTACTTCATGGTGTAATCTAGGATTTAAGGCTATATATAGAAGAAAAACAGCTCAGAAGTGCGCATAATAAGCTCTGAAGTTATATTAAACATGGCGCTTTTGGAGGCAAATAGTTTAGGAGATAAATATATGACTGAATGGACAGGTGTTATGTATGGGTTTTATACTAATAAGACGATAGATGATGTGTTTTCTTCATTGATCAAAAAAATAGCATCTATTAATTATAAATATAAACGAGATAGTTTTCGAGATGAAGAGTTTCTATTTTTCTATAAAAATGATGAAATGCAAGATTCTCATCTTGAGAATGGCTATAATTTGGATATTAATGGTGAAGGTTGCTTTGGAATCGAGGCAAAAAATACAACGTTGAATGGGATCGCTACACTATTTGAATTCGATAATGATTCGGATTTTGAGCCTTATGATATAAATTTGCATTTTGATAATGTATTTTATTATGTACTTGTATTACCTGAACTAATTGAAAATTCAGTTTTTTGCCAGAATATACATAATTTATTTATTAATATTCTTCATGAGAAAAAATAGAATAAATACCTATCTAGCTACAGGTTTTACCTTGTTAATCTCGATTGGGCTGTTAGATGGATTTAATCTGTATCAGTATGCGTCTAATGGATTGACTTTAGTCGATCCGTGGAGGTTACATGCTAGCTCAACTTTTCCTTCTACTATAATAGTTAAAGATAGTGATATTATCATTGAGTACTATTATCATGGTAGGGGGCACCCTCTAGCACATGCTCACGTAAAAGGTGAAGGTGGAATGATAAGGGTTAGAGCTAATCAGAAACCAGTAAAAAGCTAACCTGAGTTAAATAAACAACGGCGCAGTGTTGTTGATCGAAATATATCAAAATTGGAAAGGGTTTAAATACAATTAAACGTTGGCTTAAATATAAAAATCATCGTAGTAGGGTATGAGGGAAAAAATAATGCAATCGTTTATATGGATTTTTCATGGAAATGAAGCTCAGTTTTGCTCAGGTGTTTATGAGGAGTTAAAACAGGCAGAAGACTTTATAAAAAGATATTGTTTAAGTGGGATTTTAACAAAGATGCCTCTAAATAAAAGTGTATATGAATGGACTATTGAAAAAGGTTTTTTTGAACCTAAAAAGCATTATCAACATAGTGGCAAGTTTATTCAAAATTTTACTAGTGCTTATTTGGTTCATTACCATTATCAAAATGGCGAGAGGATGGAATAAAAATGCTAATGACTTTGGGCTTTGTGTATTCAATATCTTCTCGATTAAGTAAAAACTCATACAGCTTATTGAACTCACGCCAAAGAAAACGACATAAGTTTAAAAGCCCTGCCTCCTTTTATTCTAAGGCGTTAAGACCAATTGCACTTCATGGTGTAATCTAGGTGGGCTTAGTTGTAGGCAGTTGATCCGCATAATGCGGTATTTTATTTTATTGAATTTGTCAACTAAACTAAAAATCATATTAATGAATTAGTAATTAATACAGTTAAATAATTAATATAATTTAAATTCCCATTATGATCCTACGCCATTTAAAGTTAGCTATCATCATAATCGATTAATCAAAAAGTTCGATTTTAATTTTTCTAGAATTGCTTCGTCCCAAATCATCCATCACTAATATTTTGAATGTGCCACTTTGTGTTGGGATCCAGTTAATTGCATTTCTTGGATCTGTTTGCCCAATAAAATTATTATTAACAAACCAGTAAAGTGTTTTTACATTGCCATCACTGGTAGCAGTAAAACTGATTTGTTCATTTTTTTGTTTTGTTGATCTAAATTGATAAACCACATTTTTAAGTGGTGAAGTTATTTTGGGTGGTTCACCTAAATAGTTTTGCGATGAACGGCAATGCTTGGTTGATGGTGGTGTTTTTTTAGGAATGCCTGCGCTTGCAAAAATAGCAGCTAAATCTGAAGGCCAGTATTCAAAAACGGCTAAGTGAGACGTTGTTAAGTCATAAGGCGGGCAAACTGCTTTACCTGTTTGGTTATCGATCATAACGGGTCTAAAAATAGTATCGGGGTTAATTGGTGACACACCCGGAATAAACCACGTTTTACCTTTTGCCTTGCACCATTGAGTAAAAAGATTACCACTGGTTAGGCAAATATCAATACGCTTTAAATTAGGCGGTAATGGGCGATTCGGTTTATGCAAGTTAGGATAATAAGCATTTATACTATCAACAATATTAAAAAAAAGTGGCGTAGCAGCATCTACACCTACAAAAGCATTATTGCCACTACCATCAAAATTACCAAGCCAAACGACCATAGCGTAATGGCCAAAAGTTCCTGCTGTCCAAGCATCACGAAATCCCCATGATGTACCCGTCTTCCATGCAACAGGAATTATTTTATTTTGCATTTTACTAAGAACATCTTGTGGGCGAGTATTTTGTTTCAGCATATCAATTGTCATAAATGCCGCTTGAGGGCTTAACAATTGTTGCGGTTCGGGTAACGTATGTTGTGGCTTGGGTAATATCGTTGGTTCCGTAAATTTTAATGGTTGCCAACGCCCTTCATTAGCTAACATGGCATACAGTCCAACTAATTCTTGCGCACTAATTTCACCGCCGCCGAGAACTAGAGATAAACCATAATGTGATTCATCAGCAAGTTTTTGAATGTGGGCATTAACTAAGAATTGATAAAAAGAGGGATTATGTAATTTAGAAGCAACCGTTACTGCAGGTATATTACGGCTATGAATTAATGCATCGGTTGCTGAGATAGGACCACGAAAGTTACGATCAAAATTTTCAGGAGTATATGCCCCAAAATCGGTGGCAACATCCTTTAGAATAGTACGAGGATGCAAAACGCCTTGATCAATGCCTAGCGCATAAATAAACGGTTTAAGTGTAGAGCCAGGTGAGCGTTTGGCAAGCGTGCCGTTAACTTGACCTTGAATAGAATTACCAAAGTAATTTGCCGATCCTAACAGCGCCTTAACCTGCATGGTTTGTGTATCAACCAAAATCACCGATGCATTATTAATGTTTTTTAAACGGCTTCGTTCAATAAACAAATTAACTTGCCGACTAATGATTTTTTGCAAATTACTATCTAACGTCGTTTTAACTTCTTGAGCATCGCTATGGTGTTGTTGAATTATCTGATTAACAAAATGAGGCGCACCAAAAGGCATTTGTTCAGGTTGACGTAAAACTAATTTTTGCAAAAAAAGAGCGGCAATATTGCTATCTACATCATATTTTTCTTGCCAGCGTTCAAATAATTGATTTCTGGCTTTTACTAATGCTTTACCTGCAAATCCTGTTTTACGATCAATACGGTATGTTGGTGATTGAGGTAGAACCACTAGCGTTAATGCTTCAGGTAAATTCATTTGCGATGGTGGCTTATTAAAATAGATTAACGATGCTGCACCAATACTTTCAATATTGCGCCCGAAAGGCGCATAATTTAAATAAGCCTCTAAAATATCATGCTTAGAATACATCAACTCTAATTGTATCGCTCGAGCAATTTGATGCAATTTACCGCCAATATTTTTAGTATTTAACTGCCAACGCATTCGTGCTAACTGCATGGTAATGGTTGATGCACCTTGACGATTACCCCCACCTAAATAGGTTGCGCCAAAAGCTCTAGCTAAACTAAATGGATTAATACCGATATGATAATAAAACCACTGATCTTCGTGTAATAGTAGTCCATTAATAATATCGGGTGAAACATCCTCTAAAGGTGTCCATAAACGATACCGATCATCCTTGGCTAATGTCATTCGAATGAGTTGGTTATTGTCATCATAATAGCGTTTTGAAAAAGTTAGTGGTTCACAAAGAGGTGGATGTGGATACAAACGAATCACAAGGATAGCAATAAATAATAGCAACAAAGCCATTAACTTATTTTGATGACGAACAATAAATCCAATCATATTTAGTTATAAAAATTAAAATGTAATATATTTAAGCAAAAATGCCACTTATGCATTAGCATAGGTGGCGACTTAACTACATTTTATCAACCGTCTTAATACCTAACATGTCAAGACCAGTTTTAAGTGTTTTCGCTGTTAAAGAGGCTAATTTTAAACGGCTTTGTTTTAAACTTTCGCTTTCGGCTGCTAAAATAGGGCAGTTTTCATAAAAGCTTGAAAACAGCGTTGCAATTTCATAAAGATAAGCACAAAGCACATGAGGTGTTCCTTCACTAGCTACAATTGAAATAGTTTCATCAAACTGAATTAAACGCATTGCTAAAGCTCGTTCTTTGTCTGTGTCTAAACTAATTTTGCCTGTTAAACTGTCTTCGTTAATATTTTCTTTTTTAAATATGGACAGTACTCGAGTGTAAGCATATTGCAAATAAGGTGCGGTATTACCTTCAAATGACAACATATTATCCCAATCAAACACATAATCGGTAGTACGATTTTTTGAAAGATCGGCATATTTAACAGCACCAATAGCGACAGCATCAACTATTTGGGCAAGCTCACTGTCAGATAATTCAGGATTTTTGCTACGAATTAACGTTGTTGCACGTTCACACGCTTCATCTAACAAATCATTTAATTTAACGGTATCACCAGAGCGAGTTTTAAATGGCTTGCCATCTTTACCCAACATCATACCAAACATATGGTGTTCTAGTTTTAATGATTCAGGCACATACTTCGCTTTATGAACAATTGTCCAAACTTGCTCTAAATGTTGATGTTGGCGGGAGTCAATATAATAAAGAATACGATCAGCATGTAATGTTTCGTAACGGTATTTAACGCAAGCAATATCAGTTGTCGCATAAAGGTAGCCACCATCACGTTTTTGGATGATAACGCCCATTGGTTCGCCTTCTTTGTTTTTATACTCATCAAGAAAAACAACAATCGCCCCTTCACTTTCAACCGCAAGCCCTTTCTGTTTTAAATCGGCAACGATATTAGGTAGCATGCTGTTATAGATGCTTTCACCCATGGTGTCTTCAAGCGATAAGGTAACATTTAAACGTTGATAAGTGGCAATATTTTGCGTCATGGTAATATCAACTAGCTTGCGCCACATATCACGACAATATTCATCGCCACCTTGTAATTTCACTACATAATTACGCGCTTTTTCGGCAAATACTTCGTCTTCGTCATAATGTTTTTTAGCTGCGCGATAGAAAGATTCTAAATCTGATAGCGCCATGTCATTAGCATGCTCATTTTGCATTTTTTCAAGATAAGCAATTAACATACCAAACTGAGTGCCCCAGTCTCCAACATGGTTAGCACGGATAACGTGATGACCTAAAAAAGATAAAACACGAACACTGGCATCGCCAATAATTGTTGAGCGCAAATGTCCAACATGCATCTCTTTTGCCACATTAGGCGCAGAATAATCAACCACAATGGTTTGAGGTTTTGCAGGTAAAGTAATGTTAAGTTTATCACTGCTTAAAGCAATTTCATTTTGCTCAGCAATCCAACTATTTTTTAAAAAGATATTAATAAACCCAGGACCTGCAATTTCAACTTTTTCAGCAATATCATCAACATCAAGATGTTGTAAAACTGTCTGAGCAAGTTCCCGAGGTGGTATGCCTAGCTTTTTGGCAATAGACATAATGCCATTAGCTTGATAATCGCCAAATTGCACTTTAGTTGATTGCTTAATCAGCGCATCGCAGTTCTTATCTGCACCCGCCATAATCATTGCTTGCGAAACACGTTGTGTTAATAATTGTTGAATATTCACACTAAACCTAACTAATTATAATAAAATGACCAATATAATACCGACAAAGTCGATAATTGTCACTGATTGCATAAGTGGCTCGATGGTTTTTGCTTAAAGAAAAAGTGAAAAATTTAAGTAAAATCGATATTCTACTTTATGATTTATTATAAATAACCCTATTTGATTATTTGTCAGTATATTTAGGGTGTTAAAAAACTTCAGTAAAATCAATGGCTTTTCTGAATGATTTTTAAACGAAAAAATAAATTTATTTTATGGATTATGTGTTTGGAGAGCATTGGTGATTATCAATAACCCTTTTTACTAGCAAAGCTTAAAGAATCGAAATAAAGCCACTTCATACCAACAAAAATCACTAAAGAATGGAGCAAAATGAAGTTATTTTATTAATTTAAGCAAATAGTGACTTATCTAATTAACTTTCATTATCTTTTTATTTAAAATTTTCTATTCAATCTCATTCTCCAATATTTAACGAGTTAGATTAAAAAAATAGACACTATTCAATATCTGCAAGTTTATGACTTTGTATATTCAATAACCATTTATTATCTAATCGATTTTCGTTAATTTTTCCCAGTAGTTTTATGGTATCAAATATATTGAATGCGCCATCTTTTTCACAAGGTGAAAGATAATAGCGTTTTGCCTGTATCTGAGTTTCGATATATTGGCAAAAAGCAATAAAATCACGGTGGTTTTCGGTAACAATTCGCACTTCATTGGCTGTTGGTTGGGCTATTTTTTGATAGTGCGACTGGTAGCAAAATTTAGGACTGAGGGCAATATAATCAATAAGTGCATCGACTTTGCCAAGGCCGTTACTTTCAATGGCAATAAAGTAACCAGCATTTTTTAATGACAACAGTAGCTGTGGTAACGCTTTAATCCTAGTGGGTTCACCGCCTGTAATAATAATGTTTTTACTTTTGTATTCGCTTACTTTTGCTATTAATGCCTCTAAGGTAAATCGAGTAAATTGGCGAAAGTTAGTATCACACCAAGCACAATTTAAATTACAGCCTGCAAAGCGGATAAAAATAGCAGGCATTCCCGTATTATAACCTTCGCCTTGTAAAGATTCGAAGATTTCAACTATGCGAAATTCGATCATTTTGGGCTCCGATAATATTCACAATATGAAGTTGGTGTTTCCCATAATTTGATCATCGAAACAGGCAAATATTTAGATAAGCAATCAAAAATAAACTTACTCATCCCTTCCGCCGTAGTACGACAAGGAAAAGCAAAAACTTTGCGCTGCGTCTGCAACAAAAGCTCGGCTATTTGGCATTCATTGGCATTATCTTGATGATAAAGAAAAGCATGATCAATCGGATCGACAATGTATTGTTTAACAATTGCCTTCAAATCCGCATAATCCATAACCATATCTTTGCTTGAACCACTATCAACAAGCTCTCCGCTTATTTCGACCAACAAACGGTAGGTGTGACCATGAAGGTTATGACATTTCCCATTATGCCCATCTAACATATGACAAGCATCAAATTGAAACTCTTTGGCTATTTTGAACATATTACATTCCTAGTTTTTTTACGTGGGATGGGTTACGAACCACGGTTAGCTCGCCTAACAAAATAAAGGTGTTAATATAATGGATAAAAGTTAATTTGTCATCTTTCAACACTGGTTGAACGTGTATTTATATATTGCAAACAACTTTATTTTCACGCTAATTAAGTTTTTTAAATACTCGCTAATTTTACTGTACAAATTTTATAAAAAATATTTTAAATTTGCTCTTGAAATTTAGGTTGCAACACTCATTTAGATATCATGCAAATGGGTTGAATGTATACACGTTTAACTCAAATCTATTGCTCAGGAGATAAATACGATGAGGTTAGATAAATTAACAAACAAGTTTCAACAAGCTTTAGCTGATGCGCAGTCAATGGCATTAGGTAAAGACAATCAATATATAGAGCCTGTGCATGTCCTATCAGCCATGCTTAATCAAGAAGGCAGCAGTGTAGCGCCATTGTTGGCTTCAGCTGGTGCAAATGTAGCTATTTTACAACAAGAATTAACTCAGGTGATTGATCGATTACCGCAAGTTCAGGGTGTGGGTGGCGAGGTTATTCCATCACAAGAGTTTGTCCGTACACTTAATCTGTGCGATAAATTATCGCAAAAAAATGGTGACAGTTATATATCATCAGAGCTCTTTATCTTAGCTGCTTTAGAAGATAAAGGGAGCCTAAGTGATATTCTTAAAAAATCAGGTGTCAATAAAGACAAGTTTAGCCAAGCCGTCAATCAAGTAAGAGGTAGTGATAACGTGAATGATCCTAATGCAGAAGATCAACGCGGTGCGTTGAAAAAATATACCATTGATTTAACACAACGGGCAGAACAAGGCAAACTTGATCCTGTTATTGGGCGTGATGAAGAAATTCGTCGAACTATTCAGGTATTACAACGTCGTACTAAAAATAATCCCGTATTAATTGGTGAGCCAGGTGTAGGTAAAACCGCTATTGTTGAAGGATTAGCACAACGTATCGTTAACCGTGAAGTACCTGAAGGATTGCGTAATAAACGCGTTTTATCATTAGATATGGGTGCCTTGATTGCAGGTGCAAAATATCGTGGCGAATTTGAAGAACGCTTAAAGGCCGTACTTAAAGATTTAGCGAAAGAAGAAGGCCGTATTATATTATTTATTGACGAAATCCATACCATGGTTGGTGCAGGGAAAAGCGATGGTGCAATGGATGCTGGTAATATGTTAAAACCAGCACTGGCTCGAGGGGAATTACATTGCGTTGGTGCAACAACGTTAGACGAATATCGCCAATATATTGAAAAAGATCCTGCGTTAGAGCGTCGTTTTCAAAAAGTGTATGTTGCCGAGCCAACTGTTGAAGATACGATTGCTATTTTGCGAGGATTAAAAGAACGTTACGAATTGCATCATCATGTGCAAATTACCGATCCAGCCATTGTCGCTGCGGCAACGTTATCGCATCGTTATATTTCTGATCGCATGTTACCTGACAAAGCGATTGATTTAATTGATGAAGCGGCATCAAGTATTCGTATGCAAATGGATTCAAAACCAGAATCTTTAGATCGACTTGAAAGACGTATTATTCAACTCAAACTTGAGCAACAAGCGCTTAAAAAAGAGTCTGACGATGCTAGTAAAAAACGTCTTGAGATGCTAAATGATGAACTTGCTGAAAAAGAAAAAGAATATGCATCACTTGAAGAAGAATGGAAGTCAGAAAAAGCGGCTGTTTCGGGTACGCAAAGCATTAAAGCTGAACTTGAAAAAGCGCGTACTGAAATAGAGCAAGCACGTCGCGCTGGTGATCTGAATAAAATGTCTGAATTACAATACGGTAAAATTCCAGAACTCGAAAAGAAACTTGCTTCAGCAACACAGTTAGAAGGCAAAACAATGAAGTTATTGCGCAACAAAGTGACTGATAACGAAATTGCTGAAGTGTTGTCTAAAGCGACTGGTATTCCGGTTTCTAGAATGCTTGAAAGCGAAAAAGACAAATTATTACATATGGAAGATGCCTTACATAAACGTGTCATTGGTCAAAATGAAGCGGTTGTTGCCGTAGCTAATGCGATTCGTCGTAGTCGTGCTGGGCTTTCTGATCCTAATAAACCAATTGGATCATTCCTATTTTTGGGACCAACAGGGGTCGGTAAAACCGAACTTTGCAAATCTCTGGCTAACTTCATGTTTGACAGCGAAGATGCCATGGTACGTATTGATATGTCAGAGTTTATGGAAAAACACTCAGTTGCTCGCTTGATTGGCGCACCTCCTGGCTATGTCGGTTATGAAGAAGGGGGTTATTTAACCGAAGCAGTAAGGCGTCGTCCATACTCAGTGATATTACTTGATGAAGTTGAAAAAGCGCACCCAGATGTCTTTAATATCTTACTGCAAGTATTAGATGATGGGCGTTTAACGGATGGTCAAGGTCGCACGGTTGATTTTCGTAATACCGTCATAATTATGACTTCAAACTTAGGATCTGACTTAATTCAAGGTCAAGTTGATCTAAGTTATGACGAAATGAAAGCCCTAGTGATGACAGTTGTAACTAAACATTTTAGACCAGAATTTATTAATCGTATTGACGAAACAGTGGTATTCCACCCATTAGGTCAAGAAAACATCAAAGCGATTGCAAAAATTCAATTAGCACACGTTGAAAAACGTTTAGATGAACGTGGTTACCAATTGGATATCTCGGATGCAGCTTTGGAACAACTTGCTAAAGTCGGCTTCGATCCAATTTATGGTGCAAGACCGTTAAAACGCGCAATTCAACAAGAGATTGAAAATCCATTAGCGCAACAAATGCTGTCAGGCAAATTAGTCCCAGGTAAAACCATTCATTTGGATTTAGTTGGTGATAATATCGAAGCTAAACAGTAAGCAAACATAAATTTACAAACCGACCTATTAGGGTCGGTTTTTTTATATTAGAATGGCGTTATCGTTTAGCAAAAAATCTTGAATTTTTTGTATAAAGAATAATAGCGTCACCCTATAATTTATGACGTTTTACATTATCAGACAAGTTAACGGTGCTTGTTGAATTACGTAGCGAGTGGCGTTTTTTATCTGTAACCGATTGATCAATTACCGCTAATCCCTTGTTATTCACTTGATTAATAAAACCTTGTTTCTTAAATTTAATTTATCAATAGCATGTATGCCTATAGCCGCCCCTAGTTTATTAACAATGCTTGAGTAAATGAAATATTCAATTAATTTTTTGTATATTAAATAACTAAAATATACATGTTTGATGATAGTGCATAGTAAAAAGGCAAAGTAAACTTTTTATACTTAAAAAATAGGTTTAGAGGTTTAAGAATAATATTATTGTTTAGTAGTAAGTTATTTTTATATCTAAAAATAAGATATATTAATAAATTTAAGCATAAATAATTTCTGGCAACCGAATATCCCACGGCTTGTTATCAATATGCTGTACTTTTTGGCAAGCAAAAGCAAGCCCAATAGGTAAAATTTGTTGAGCTTGATAATTTGCTAGTAATCGGTCGTAAAATCCGCCACCCATCCCCATACGATAACCTCGTTGATCAAAAGCCACGAGTGGTGTAAATACGATATCAAGTTGATGGTAAGGCAGTATCTTTGATTGATTTAATTCAGGCTCTAATATACCAAATTTATTTTTAGTAAGTGAAGTTTGTTTAGTATATTGCAAAAAAAGCAAATCTGTGGGTATTAAAGAATTGATAATGGGTAAGTAAACAGATTTATTTTGTTCCCATAAATATTCAATAATGGGCTTAGTTTCAACTTCGCCATCAAATGATAAAAATATAGCAATATTGTTTGCTGTTTTTATCGCTTGATGATGGGCGATTTTTTGGTATATAGCTTGTTGCGCAATGTCGCGTTCAGTAGGGGGTAATTGCCGTCTTTTTTGACGGATAATTTGCCTAATATTCATCGGTTTTTACAGTAGCTGAAAGGTCGAAGAAGCACTCCAAGATGCCGTTAGGGTCGTAACCCTTGAACCCAAGGTTCAAGGTGAACATCGTGTTTTAATTTTTAGGTTTCCTTACAAGTAAGGCATACACACCAACTAAAAGTCACTTCGTTCTAAAGATAAGAATATCGGCTCAGGGGACTAACCCATATCGCGAGCATCTCAGAGATAGATATCATAATACAAAATTTGACGGATCATACAAGACTATTTGTATTAAATTTACAATTAACTACATTAATTGTTGGTATTTAGGGCAGAATCAAGTAATTGTTGTAACATTTTTAGTCGATCGCTAAATTCATTACTTTTTTCTTTTTCTTTTGTAAGTTCATAAGAAATATTCAGTGCTGCCGTCATAATAAGTTGATCACTGGTAATCTGTGGCGATTTTTCTCGTAAATTTGTTAAGCGCGTATCGAGATCTTTTGCAGCACTATTAAGTGCGTTAACTTCATCAATCGGGCAATTAAATTTTAATGTTCGTCCAAAAATTTGAATAGTGACAGCTTGAGTTTCCATATTTAACCTATTGATTCATAAAATTATTAATTTTATCGATAATGTGCTTTGGATCTAACCCTATTTCTTGCCTTATTTCGTTTTGAGATCCTTGAGAAATAAATTTATCGGGCAACCCAATATTTAAAATATCACATTTTATTTTTTTCGATAATAAATATTCACCGATGCCGCTACCGGCTCCGCCTTTAATACTGTTTTCTTCAATGGTGACTAGTATATTATGTGTTTGGCTAATGTGCAAAAGGACTTTTTCATCTAATGGTTTTACAAAACGCATATCAACGACTGTAGCATCGATTTGCTCTGCTGCTTGTAATACTTCGGTTAGTAAAGTGCCAAAATTAAGTAAAGCAATATTTTTTCCTTCTCGACATAATTTCGATTGCCCTAACGGGATTACTTCTAATGGTTTTAATTGTGCTCCAGTACCTTCACCACGAGGATAACGCACTGCCACAGGTCCGTTATGAAAATAACCGGTATAAAGCATTTGTCGACACTCGTTTTCATCACTTGGCGTCATAATGACCATATTGGGCACGCAACGTAAATAACTTAAGTCGAATGCTCCTTGGTGAGTTTCGCCATCCGCACCAACAATCCCTGCACGATCTATGGCAAACAATACCGGTAAGTTTTGAATAGCGACATCGTGGATGACTTGATCGTAAGCACGTTGTAAAAAAGTTGAGTAGATGGCAACAATAGGTTTTAAGCCACTAATTGCAAACCCAGCAGCTAATGTAACCGCGTGTTGTTCTGCTATTGCAACATCAAAAAATTGATCTGGATAACGATTGGCAAACTTTGTCATGCCTGAACCTTCACCCATAGCAGGTGTTATCGCCATTAAACGGTTATCATTTTTCGCCATTTCACATAGCCAATCGCCAAAAATTTGCGAATACGTTGGAATTGCTCTTGTGGTGACAGGTAATATGCCATCATTAGGGTTGAATTTAGGTACTCCATGCCATAGTGTCGGATCTTTTTCAGCTGGCTCATAGCCTTTACCTTTTTGCGTAATCACATGAAGCAACTGTGGACCTTTTAATTGGCGAACTTTTTGTAAAGTCGTAACTAAACTATCTATATCGTGTCCATCAACAGGACCAATATAATTAAAACCAAGCTCTTCAAATAAGGTTGCAGGCGTGACTAAGCCTTTTAAGTGTTCTTCCGTTTTTTTAAAGAGCTCTTTTAGAGGGGGAATATTGGCTAATACACGTTTGCCACTTTCTCGAAAAGATGTATAGGCTTTGCTTGATAAAATTTGAGTAAGATGTTGGTTAAGTGCTCCAGTGTTTGCGGAAATCGACATATCATTATCATTAACAATCACTAGCATATCGGGTTTGATATGGCCTGCATGATTCATTGCTTCAAATGCCATACCTGCTGTTAGTGCACCATCACCAATGACCGCGACTACTTGTTTTCCCGATTGTTTTTTTTGTTCGCTAATGGCAATTCCTAGCGCTGCACTAATTGAAGTTGAAGAGTGCCCTGTAGTTAGCACATCATATTCACTCTCATTACGATGAGGAAATGGATGAAGCCCCCCTTTTTGGCGAATAGTGAGCATCTGATCTCTGCGACCAGTCAAAATTTTGTGAGGATAAGCCTGATGCCCTACGTCCCAAATAATTTTATCAAAAGGGGTGTAATAGACATAATGTAGTGCGGTAGTTAATTCAACCACACCTAATCCCGATGCTAAATGACCACTTGATTGACTAACACATGTTAGTAAATATTGCCTAAGCTCTAGGCAAATAGAGGATAACTGCGACTGAGGAAAACATCTTAAATCCTCGGGCGAGTTGATTTGTTTTAACAAAGGGTAATTATTTAAATTCATTATGTGATATTTTAATTAGTTACTAATTATTGCGATTAATAATAAAACCAGCAAGGTCATGTAAAGGTTGCGTATTATAAGGTATTTGCTTAAGACTATCGATAGCTTGTTGATAAAGTTGTTGAGTTAGCTTTATCGCATTATCCAGCCCAATCAATGCTGGATATGTGCTTTTTTCATGAATGAGATCTGAACCTTTTGGTTTACCCATTATTGATTGTTCGCCAATGACATCTAAAATGTCATCTTGAATTTGAAATGCTAGACCAATTGATTCGGCGTAGTTATCAAGCATTAGTTGATAAGGCTGCGCTATTTCGCCACTAGCAAATGCACCCAAACGGATCGCTGTTTTGATTAAAGCACCTGTTTTATAGCAATGAATATTTTGCAAATGTTCCACACTAATTGACTGATGTGTAGCCAGCAAATCCAGCGATTGACCTAGGCACATGCCAGTAGCGCCACTAGCATGTGCAAGTTCGGTTATCATATTAATCTTGGCATTTGAATTAATGCGTTCACTTTTTGCTAATAATAAAAAGGCAAAACTTTGTAAGGCATCACCGGCAAGGATTGCCTGAGCTTCACCGAATTGGATATGGCAAGTTGGTTTGCCTCGGCGTAAATCGTCATTATCCATTGCCGGTAGATCATCATGAATCAATGAATAAGTATGAATAGACTCAATAGCAGCAGCAGCCTCATCTAATTTAGAAAGAGGGCAATTGAATAATTGACCTGTTAAGTAGACTAAAATTGGTCGAATTCGTTTACCTCCAGCCAGCAAGCTATAACTCATTGCTTGTTGGAGTTTTGAGCTTTCAATTTGCGCAATGCATGTAGCTAAAAACGAATCAATTCGTTCTTGTAACGGTTTTAAACTATTCATTATCATCATTTGTAAATTCTGACAGTTCGGCATCACTATTTTCAGATAATAAAATGTCAATGCGCTGTTCCGCTTTCTGTAACTGCTTTTGACCTGCTTTTGCTAATTTTATTCCTTTTTCGAACTCATTTAGAGCCTCATCTAAAGGCAGATCGCCGTTTTCTAGTTGATTTACAATGGTTTCAAGTTGTTTAAGTGTTTCCTCGAAACTTAATTCTTTATCTTGTTTTTTTGCCATATTCAATTCCTCGTTACGTTCGATGAGTATACACTTATTTCAAATAATCGTGAATCTAGGTTTTGTTTATTTATCATGTCACAAGTATTGTTAAAGCTTATTAGGTTTCAATTTCATCTTTGTTATTCGATTCTTCTATTGCCAGTGAAGCAAGATCTGAGTTTATCGGTTTTTTTACTTCGATACCCATTTCGCGAAACCGTTCTATTTGTCCAATTACATTACCACGACCCTTGGATAATTTGTTCATAGAATTTTGATAGGTTTGTTGAGCTTTATCTAGACAGTTACCTAAGTTTTCCATATCTTCAACAAAACCACGCATTTTGTCGTACAATTTGCTTGCTCTATCGGCAATAAGTTCAGCATTACGGTTCTGATACTCAAATCGCCATAAATTATGAATAGTCCTTAATGCAACTAGCAAAGTGGTTGGGCTTACTATCATAATATTATTTTTCATAGCATCATTGATTAATGTAGGATCGTTGTCTATAGCACTAAGAAATGCAGGTTCTACAGGTATAAACATCAAAATATAATCTAGTGAATTAATACCAATAAGTTTATGATAATCTTTTTGGCTAAGTTGTTTTAAGTGATTACGAACAGAGGCTAAATGTTCGCTCATCGCTTTTGTTTTCACTGTTTCGTCATCACTATTGAAATGGCGCTCATAGGCAACTAAAGTCACTTTTGAATCGATGACTACATCTCCCCCTTGTGGTAAGTGAACAATGACATCGGGTTGTAATCGTTGATTGCTTTCGTTTGTTAAGTTGACTTGAGTTTCATATTCATAACCTGATCGTAATCCAGAATTATCTAGAATTTGGCTTAGGATAAATTCGCCCCAGTTTCCTTGGGTTTTATTATTGCCTTTTAGTGCATTAGTTAGGTTATTTGCCTCTTTGCTCATTTGCTCATTAAGCTGTTGTAAATTACGAATTTCATGCGTTAATGTGTGACGCTCTTTTGCTTCTTGACCAAAGCTATCTTGTACTTGTTTTTTGAAACCTTCTAGTTGCTCTTTGAGTGGCGAGAGTAAAAAATCAAGACTTTGTTTATTTTGTTGTTCAATTTTTTTACCACTGTGTTCAAAAATACGGTTAGCTAAATTTTCAAATTGAGTCGTAAGTCGTTGTTCACTATGTTCTAGTATACTTTGACGTTCTTGTGTTGCTCTTAGCGTTTCTTCTAAACGTGTTTTGAGTTCACTAATTTTAACGTTTTGCGCTAGATTTTGTTGTCGATAGTCATCTAACTCGTGTTCCAGTTGTTTTATTTGGGTTATTAATGATCGATTTTCTTCATTTTTCTGGTTTAGTTGTAACTCAAATAATTGGTGTAGATTATTAATTAATAACTTAGATTTTATTAAAATCACAAGTAGAATTAAGGCAACTATGCCAATAATTATGGCGAGCCATTCGGTTAGTCCCAAAGCGTTGAACATAATTAAGCCCTTTCAAAAGTAAATGACATGACTTCATTTAAGTTATTGCCATCTAGAGCGAGCATAATTAAACGGTCTAACCCTACAGCAACACCAGCACAGTCTGGTAGCCCTGCTTCCATTGCGGCAAGGAGTTCAATGTCAATATTTTGCGTAGGTAGATTTAGCTTGGTGCGATCTAAATTATTTTGTTCAAAACGCATTCGTTGTTCTTGTGGGTTTGTAAGTTCTTTAAAGCCGTTAGCAAGTTCAACACCTTTGTAATAGAACTCAAAACGACTCGCTACGCGATGATCTTCTGAGCTGATAGCAGCTAATGCTGCCTGTGATGCTGGGAAGTGATACACTGCAATAGGTTTATCTTGACCAATATATGGTTCAATACCAAAAGTGAACAAGCATTGTAGTAATCCATCCTTATCATAACTTTCGGTATTAATGCCAATATCCAACTGGTTTGCCGCATTGATTAATGTTGTATGATCAGCTTCTAATGGGTCAATATTCAAATAGCGTTGAAATACTTTTTGATAAGAAATACGCTCAGCAGATTCACAATCCAAAATAGTTTGCAGTAAATCATCGACTTCGTTGATCATTTGCATCATGTCAAATTGGATGCGATACCATTCAAGCATGGTAAATTCTGGGTTATGGTAACGACTGACTTCTTCATGATTACGAAAGCACTTACACATTTGGTAAATAGGGCCACTACCTGCAGCAAGTAAACGCTTCATGTGATATTCAGGGCTGGTAATTAATGACATCTTTTGCCCTTGTTGTTCATTAAATTCACCGGGTTTTAAAAAAGTAGAATGAAAAGAGCTTAAATGCACATCTGTAACTGCATATTGGCTTAAGGTTGGTGTTTCAACTTCTAAAATACAACGATCAGCAAAAAATTGACGTATTTGAGAAATAATTTTTGCACGTTTAAGTAAATTATTAATAGATGCGGAAGGTTGCCAAGTCATAAAAATATCCATGGATTTTGATTAGTTACTAAAAAGAAGAAAAATAGGGCATAGGCCCTATTTTTTATTGTTGGCGTTCATTTTGCCACAAAGCAAATAAATTGTCGTATTTTTCTTGCTGTTGCCAAATATGGTGATGTAATGCAGAAAGAATAATTGGATCTTCTAAAATTGCTAACTGTTGCTCTTTGTTGATTTTTTCTAAATCAGTTTGCAGATATTGTTCAATAAGCTCAATACGTTTTTGCTGATTTTTATTATTAGGTAAATGTCGAGAAGTGGATAATGCACAAGCAAGCGCGTTATAGATAGGATCGACTAATGCTATAATAAAGCCATGCTCAATAAATGCCGCTTCGGTTTTAACTAAATACTCTCCAGTGAGCGTGACGGCTCTTGCTGGATGTGTTTCTTCAGGTGTTAAAAATAACCCCATTTTTTTTGCTTTCATACCAATGCTTGAAAGCCCAGACACTCTAATCACTAAAGGAGAAATGGTTAAAGGTATCAATATGGCTATATACCAATAAGTAAATTGTGGGTTTAACCAGATAATCACAGCTAACCATACAATACCTAATAACGATAATGGCCAACAAAAATAAAATGATTCCCCCCACGTTAACGCATCGTCACTTCGGGATGGAGATTTCCATTGGATTTTACTGCCCATCCAAGCTTTAAGTACAAATTTACTATGGAAGATCATCCGGATTGGAGCTAAGATCATTGACCAAATCATTTCAACAAATATCGATAGAGTTAATTTAATAATACCACCAACATCTTTTGCTCTCGATCTCGCTATTATAATGCCATAGCTGAAGAATTTAGGTGCAAACAGTAAAACCATCGTGGTTGAAAGTAGTTGAATAGCCAATTGCTCATCCCACCTTGGCCAAGTTGGGTAAAATTGGTTAGGTTGGAAGAAATATTGAGGTTCGGAAATATTAAACACTAATAATAATAAGGTTGAGAATATTAAAAACACCAACCACAATAATGATGAAATATAGGCCATGCCACTGGTTGCAAACATTATGCGGTGTGTCAATTTAATCCCACTTTTGAAGATTAATCTTAAATTAATCAAGTTTCCCATACACCAGCGATTGTCTCGTTTTAGATCTTCTATCATATTACCTGGTAGTTCTTCGTAACTACCATTCATATTATAAGCGATCCAAACGCCATAGCCAGCACGGCGCATAAGGGAGGCTTCAACCAAATCATGCGATAAAATATGAATTGGTTCTTTCCGTTTTGGGAGCGGTGATAGTATGCAATGCTCAATAAATGGTTTTAAGCGAATCATTGCATTGTGCCCCCAATACTGAGCTTCGCTTAATTGCCAGAAGTGTGTACCAGAACAAAAAATATCGCTGTAAATTTGGTTGGCAAATTGTTGAATACGACCGTAAAGGGTGGTCATTCTTACCGATTTTGGTGGAGATTGTAAAATACCTGCTTTAGGTGTCATTTCCATCATGGCAATCATTTTCAAAATACAATCGCCAGTCATGATACTATCAGCATCAAGGATCATCATGTATTCGTACTGATGCCCCCAACGACGGCAAAAATCATCAATATTACCACTTTTACGTTTCACTCTACGTTTTCGGTGACGATAAAAGATATTACAGCCATTGTTTTGTTTCGTTGCATTAAATTCAGCCCAAGCTTTTAGCTCGTTAACATACAGATCTGGATCATTAGTATCGCTTAATATATAAAAATCACAACAAGCTGCGTGACCTGTTTCAGCTAAAGACTGATAAGTAGCTTGTAAACCAGCAAAAACCCGAGCAACATCTTCATTACAAATGGGCATGACTAATGCGGTTCGATGCTTGCTATCAATATGCGCTGCTGGATCTGTGGGAATTTGGATAGTATAACGATCTTTACCCATTACAGCTAAAATTAACCCCATAATACTGGTCCAAAATCCAATAGAGATCCAGCAAAATAAAATCGCGAATAAGGTAATAATCGCACCTTGAATAATATAAGGTATTATGCTGTAAACAGCTAATTCAGGATTGATATCCCAATTAGCCATGAAATTGATTTTTTGCCAGCTTTGATAAGGCAATAAAGATGATAGATAAGTGGTTCCGTAGTATGTTTGTACTACAATGAGTGTAAACATAATAAAACGGCGAATTAAAGCAAGGATATTAGTACCATGCTTTGCTTTGGTAGTAAAGCGTTGGTTCCAGATCTGGGGTTGAATTGAAACGCGATCCATTTCAGGGTAACTTGGTTGTTGTTGCCGTTCATCAATAAAAGAACAAGTATCGCCAACCTGATTTAAACGATATTTTAAAAACTCGACATCGTCAGGTGGAATCGCATTATCTTCAAATTTCTGACGCCAAACTTTAGCGCCAGAAAGATTTGCAAAGTAATCTTTTTTCATATTTTTAGCTTATTATAATAATTATTGTGCGGGGTATTGCCCACTCCACGTTTCAGAAATCACTTCATTGGTTGCTTGCGAAGCAAGTTGTATACGAATATCTGTTGCTTTTTTATTATCTTCAACGTTGAATCGAACAATGACTCGCCAACCTTTAATTACTGGATTGTATTGTACGTCACAACTTACGATAGCACCATTATTAATGCTTGAAATCACTTTAACTGGATCTTTTTCTGATAATTCAGGGCCTGCGAAATCAATTACGTATGCATTAGAGCCATCAAGTTTACGAATTAAATTAGCTTGTTTTATATCGCCTAGTGATAAGCGTGTACTAATTGCTTTTGCAACATTATTGGGATAACGTTGTTTTTCGTTTAAGGTATAATGTAATCGATATTTAGTATCAAGCACATCACCAGCTTGGTATTGTTTTTCTGGCACCCAAAATGCAACGATATTGTCGTTAGTCTCATCAGCTGTTGGGATTTCAACTAATTCAACACGGCCTTTTTGCCAGTTGTTTAGTATTTCTACCCAAACACTTGGTCGTTGTTCATAGTGATCATCAAGATCTTGATAATCATCAAAACCTTTATCACGTTGAATTAATCCAAATGCTTTCGGGTTTTCTAAACTATAAGATGAAAACGATAAACGTTTAGGGTTATTTAATGGACGCCATATCCACTCATTATTGCTAGCTAAGATAGAAAGGCCATTAGAATCATGCATTGCAGGGCGGTAATTTAGCAATGGTGATGGATAATTAGGGCCAAATAAGAACATGCTAGTTAATGGTGCAATACCTAATTTTTTTACTGAATTACGGAAAAATACTCTTGCTTGTACGGTGATTGTCGTATCAATACTTGGTACAAGCGTAATTTTATAAGCACCAGTTACACTAGGCGAATCGAGTAATGCATAGATAATCAAGTGTTTTTGATTAGGTTCAGGTCTTTCAATCCAATATTCTTTAAAACGCGGAAACTCTTCCCCAGACATTTCACCAGTGTCAATGGCAAGACCTCTAGCTGAAAGACCATAATGTTGATCTTTTCCTACGGCACGAAAATAGCTGCCACCAAGAGCCGAAAAAATTTCATCATCAGTTTTTGTTGGATTATTAATCGGATAATGGACTTTAAAACCAGCAAACCCAAGATCTTTACTGTTTAGTTTATCGAGATTGATTGGGCTTAAATCAAAATAATTTGGATCATATTCAATTGGGTTAACTTTATTATCGACAATTTCATTGATTTTTATTGGAACATCAAAGTACATCCCTTCATGATAAAACTCAAGTTTGAAACGATTTTTTCGATCGCCCCAATAGGCTTTTTGATGATTGAATAGGATTTTTTGATAATCAGCAAATTGTAAAGATGCTAATTCATTTGGAATATTTTTAGATGGCTGAACATAAGCCTTTTTGGATAGTTTTTCTGCTTTTTCAGCTATATCATCGAATGAAAAAGCCCACGAAGAAAAACTAATGCAAGAAACACAAGCCATGCAAAGCACCTTGCTAATTAGCTTTTTACTAAAAGGAGTATTGGGTAATAAGTTGTACATACAGACTCGCATTATTGTCTAAAAATATTGAAGTAATTGATAATATTTTTGTGGGGATCACTCAAGCATTTTTCAACATAATCTACTTTGATCTCTTGAAGAATGCTAGGATTTTCATCGATCAGGAAACGAGAATAGTTATCTTTGGCAATCTTTGTTTGTAAGGATAAGATATCTTGTTCAGACATTTTGAATTGTGGCTGAAAGTATTGCTTTATTTTAGTGGTATCTTTGGTATAAATTGCAGTAACAAAATCAGCTGAATACTGGCAATAATTTTTAATATTGTTTTCGGTTGCTTTTATTTTGCTTAATTCAATATTATGTTCAGCTTGATTTTCTTCAACTACTTTTTTAAGTTGCATATCATATTTTAACTTATAATTTTCGTTCAGATAAAAACTTAATACACAAGATGATGGGGTATTGTCACTTTTACAATTTAAAATACCACGTTTAATAACATAGTTGTCGAAATTTTTATCGCCAATAATTTGGAGCAATTGAGTTTTAGCATCAACGACATAAGGGTCATTAGCTTCTGTTTGCTGTTTTAATAAAGATAACTGCTCTGTCTTTGAAATTGCCTCGCTATTTTTTGTAGGCAAATTTTTTTTTGCACAACCTGCGGCAAGAATAGAAATAGTGGCGCATATAAGGATTTTACTTACTTTCATTTAACAAATTCCATGAGCATATTTTTTAGTTATTTCGGTTAGTTTCAAAGGGAGCAACAGTATTACTCATTTAGTTACATTTTTATAACAAAAATCACTTATAACAATTATTAATATAGCCAGAAATTATATACTCTTATTTTTTTAAATAATACCAGTAGATTAAATTAAATTTATAAAAAGCCTACATTAGATATAATTACTTCTTCCTAATGTTTGCATATTTTTTTATTATCGACGGTAAATTCAGATTTATGAGCAACAGAAGGCTTAAATTTACCCTTCGCTTTTAGAAAAGCAATAAGTTGCTCGGCATTCATGTTAGATTTAGAGCTGGTGTGAAATACGGCGTTTTCACCAAACTTATTTTTGATAGCACTAAATAAGGAAGATTCTGTGTAATTGTTTCCTTCCATCATATGCAATACTTCATGCCCGTGAATTGACATTAAAACCTCCTCTGCAAATTGTTGTTTATTTAATGTATAATATTCGCCATTTAGAATGGCGAAAGATAGCAAATATTATGAGTAAAAAAAAGTGGTTAGATATTAAAAATATTGTCAATTTTATTTATTGCTTCCCCCCGATTTATATCAGGGGCGTAACTAATACAAATGAGGCAAAATATTCAATCGAGAATAATCTTATTTTACTCTTTATTATTAGCTAATTTTACAATAATTGATTGATTTTCGCTTTTAACTTGGTGAATTACAACTGAGATAATATCAGCAAGTTTGTAGCCAACTTTATTTTCGATTTTGATTATTCCTTCATCGGGTAGGGCAGTGATTTCTTCCTTGACTGAATGAATCATTGAAAGCGGTACAAATGCAAAAGCGCCTATATCACATAAACGAACTCGAGCTCCACCACGATTGATATCAATAATTTCAGCTGTGTAACTTTCGCCAATTTTATCTGATAAGTATTGAGCATAAAGGTTTTCAGCCATATCACGCTCAGCAAAGCGTAACATCTTTCGCCTTTCATTCATGGTTTTTAGTTGTTCTTTATCTGGTGGAATTAGTTCTTGTAAGCGAATATATGCTTTGATTAGCCGATGGTTGATCATGTCGCCATATTTACGTATTGGGGATGTCCATGTTGCATAAGCATCGAATCCTAAACCAAAATGAGGCTTTGGCTCAATTGAAAAATCTGCAGGGCTTTGAAACTTGCGAAGCCTTGTGGCTAAAAATGGGATGTTGTCGATCATCCGACGCAACTTTACGTAGCCATCAAAAGATAATAGAGATTCTTTATCAAATTCAGTAATCCCATTATCGTTGAGAAAATTTAGCACTTGTTCGATATATTTATTATCAAAACCCGAATGAATATTAAAAACTCCAAAACCAATTTTATTTTGTAATTGTAATGTTAAAGCTTGATTTGCCAGAATCATGACTTCCTCAACGATATGATTGGCAATTCGACGAGTTTCTTTAATGATTGATTTAACTTGGCGGTTTTCATTTAGAGCAAAACGATAATCGCCATTATCTTTAAAAACGAGTGCATGAGTTTGCCGCCATACTGTGCGAATATTAGCTAAGTCAGCTAACCAGCTAAGTTGTTTTTTAATATTAGGGTTATTATTTGCTAATTCACTACTATTTTCTAGAAAATCGGAAACATTACGATAAGTTAGTTTAGCTTTTGACTCAACCCAAGCCGGCATAAAGGTGATGTCATCGGTAATAATATCGCCTGCTTGGTCAATATTTATTTTGCATATCATAGCAGGTCGTTTTTGATTCGCTTTTAATGAACATAGCTCATTAGCAAGCTCTTTGGGTAGCATGGGAATATTAAAATCTGGCAAATAAGTTGTAAAATTCCTGATTTTGGCAATATTATCCAATTCGCTATCTTGTAATATATAAGCGGTGGGGTCAGCAATAGCAACCATAAGTTGATAATGGTCATGTTCATTTTTAGAAACCGTAATTGCATCATCCATATCTTCGGTATCTTCGCTATCAATAGTGAAAAAATTAACATCAGTTAAATCTTGGCGATTATTAAGCTCTGCATCGTTAATTCCTAATACTTCGGTGTGTGGCGGGATCGTTTCTAAATCATAACGAGCTAATGTTTTTAGCCAAAGTTGGTAAGGAGAATTACTGTCAGCAACAAAACGAGTAATTTCAGCAAAAAAATGGTTACTTTTTTCTTGTAACGGGTGAGAAGTGAGCATTGCAACAACCCAATCATTTTCTTTTAGCTTTTCGCTAACTTGATTGTGTACTTTACAACGAATGGCAAAATTAGCGGGCATATTTTCAGGATAAATAACCATTGCACGATCTTGAAAGCCTATTTTGCCAATAAATTTTTGTAATGCACTCTCGATTAGAAATTCAGGTTCAAAAGTTTCTTTACCGTTATTACTGATTACAGCCCCAGAAACCTTATCGCCATTACAAACTTTTTTCATTTTAGCAACAGGGATGAAATAGCTTTTTTTATTATCTACATCTAAAAAACCAAATCCTTTTTCATGTGCTCGAACAATGCCTTCAACACGTGGGGTTTGTTCATGAAGCTCTTGCTTTAATTGTGCCAGTAGAGGGTTATTTTGAAACATATGCCTTAACACTATTTAAAAAATTTGGGTTAAATTCTATCATAGTTATGCAAGTTTTGGTTATTGAATTAATCGGTAATAGCGCTGAAAATAGACGTATAATAATGCCACTTGAAATAATCGATTAAATTAGTCTATGAAATTAAATTACAAATTACAGGGTGATGGGCAGCCGATAGTGTTTTTGCATGGCGTTTTTGGCAGTTTAGATAATTTGAATATGCTAGCAAAAGATTTTGTGCAACATTATCAAACAATTCAAGTTGATTTACGTAATCATGGAAATTCACCTTGGTCTGATCAGATAAGTTATCAAGCTATGGCTGAAGATGTTGCCGAGCTTTGTCATGATTTACGCTTAAATGATGTGATATTAATTGGTCACTCTATGGGCGGCAAAGTTGCTTTGCAACTGTCACAAGTGATATCAGATACTATCCAAAAAATTGTTGCAATTGATATTGCGCCGATAAAGTATCACCGCTCAGCTAATGCTGCTATTTTAAGAGTATTAGTTTATTGTCTCAAAAATCATATTACCGATAAAAAACAGATCATGAATTTAATGGAACAAGCAAGTATTAACATGCCAACCATACTTTTTTTATTAAAATCTTTTAAAAATGAAAAATGGTCATTTAATATTCAAGCAATTAATGATCAGTATGGTCATATTTGTGATTGGCAAACAATACCACCTTGGTTAAAACCCACGCTATTTATTCGTGGTGGCAATTCTTCTTACATTATTGATGAATTTTACCCAGCCATTTTTTCGCAATTTCCAGATTCAAAAATTGAGTTGATTGAAGGTGCAGGTCACAATGTTCATGCTGAAAAAACACAGCAAGTACTGAAAATTTTACATAGCTGGTTAGGGAATTAAATGGCATGAAGCCTATAAATATTAAGGTGAATTACAAAAAAGGCGTTGCTGTTGGATGGTTTGCTTATTGGATGTTTTAATCGTTATAAAAACCATTTTACATTGAGCATTATATATTTGAGTGTTGATGTTATATTGCCAACCAGAAGGGATTATTTGGCTGATAGTATAAGGATAGCTATCAAGTAGCTGAAAAGCAATTTTATTAGCACGTAAGTTGTTGGCAAAATAACGATGTTTGTTGAACAATGTTTGTTGATAATTGATAAAACCAAGCATGATCATTGAAAATAGTAATGTTGCTATCATTACTTCAATTAGACTAAAGCCAGTTATATTTTTATTATTCACAATAAATAGCCTTTTTTTCTGGGCAATAATCGAGCCAATGTCCTTTTTCCACAATCAATCGATTATTGTCAAAATGTGCAAGTGCATACAAAAAAAAGTCATCGGCCTCGCCTCTTATTAATACGTAATCATCTATTTTTAATAAAGATTGTTTTATGCATGCTTTTAAGTGATAAGTTGGTTCAGTCATACATTGCCAATTGGCTTTAGGTGGTTGCCAATTTTGGCTTATTGCCCAAGTTAAAGATGAACTGGAATGATTAAATTTTTGATAGTATTTAATTTCTATCAAGATTGTTTTTTGCCATGAGGTTATAAGTAAATTAAAACCAATTAATCCCCCCAATCCCACAGTCATTAACATCATCATCATTAAAATAGTGCTAAATCCAGATGATGGAGAATTTTTTCTAAAATAGGTTTTCATTTTTGATAATTTCAGTTACATAGTATTTAATCTGTTTGTTTTTTCTTAATTCAGCATTGATTGATAAACTAATAGCATTTGGTAATTGCCTTATTGCAAAGTGGGTTATTTTGATTTCATTTGAATCGAATAAGTTTTCCCATTTACTTCCAAAACAATCTAACGATCCTGTTCTATAGGCTATGTTGTTTTCTTTATAGCGATAAGTAAAGACATCTGACTTTGTTGGGTTGGCTCTGTTCCAAACCCAAGAATTTCGAATTTCGCTATCATATCGAAGGATAATACATTTTGCCCGTTCCTTAATTTCAATAGCTTTATCTGTCATTTTTTTTGGATCATTAGCAATAAAACCCGCTCTTTTTATATCTTTTTTCAAACCAGCTAACCCAAAATCGATGGCTTGTTGTAAGCGAATTTTTTGATAATATTGCATGATGTTTGTTTGCAATTTGATGTAAAAAGCAGTCATGCCAATAACTATTAAACTTGATAGTACCAAACCAATGAGCATTTCTAGCAAGGAATATCCAGATACTTTTAACATGGTGGTAAACTAGCTATATAACAGTTTTCCGCACAAAATCGAATGCGCCCAAGCAAAGAAACAAAAATTCTACTGGTACCTATTTTATTTTTTAATTGAAAAGACATGGTTTGTGCCATGTTGCGACGCCCTAGAATAAAAGCACTTTTATTGTTTGATAGCTCACTAATTTGAACAGAATTATTGGGCTTGACAAAATAAAGTATGCCTTCACTGCATGTAGGTGGTTTGTCAGCCTTGGTAATTGAGATACACCAAGGTGATGAAAATTGATGAATAATATAGTTTTCGTTTTTACTTGATGCTTTTATTTGTGCTTCGTATATAAAATAGGCCAATTGCTTAGTTGTAGATGCTAATTCATTTTGCAGTTGTTGTTCTTTCCAATGCTCAATACCGATAGAGGCTAAAATAGCACTGATACAAACAGTTATTAACAATTCTAATAATGAGAATCCCAAATCATGCATAGTATGTCTTTTGTAAATATTGTGAGAGTTCGAGCATATATTTGAATAAAATAACTAGTTATTTAAAGATCTGAATTTGTGATCCACTATCCAAATAAATTACGATTTTTAATAAAAAAGGTTGAATAAGGTTTTATCAAGAATACTAGCGATATTATTGGCTTTATTTATAGTGGAGTTTTAGTTTTTTACGCAAATGATAATTATAAAAAATGATAGAGAATGTGCTGAATTTAGTGATCTGCTTAAACCACTTAAAAAGCAAAGCGGATTATATTATACTGTTTATCCATTTATTATTTGCTAACGGACTTAAACGTTAAAGGAAACGAGAGATGCAACAATTACAAACTATTATTGAAGCAGCATTTGAACGTCGTGCTGAAGTAACACCATCTAATGTAGATGTAGTAACACGCGATGCAATTAACCAATGTATCCATTTATTAGATAGCGGTAAGATGCGTGTGGCCGAAAAGATTAATGGGGATTGGGTTACTCACCAATGGTTAAAAAAAGCAGTTTTGCTCTCTTTCCGAATCAATGAAAACCAACTGATTGATGGTGGTCCGACTAACTATTATGACAAAGTTCCATTAAAATTTGCTGAGTATGACGAAGCAAGATTCCAACAAGAAGGGTTCCGTGTTGTTCCGTCCGCAATTGCACGTAAAGGGGCATATGTTGCGCGTAATACTGTATTAATGCCTTCTTATGTTAATATCGGCGCATACGTTGATGAAGGTACAATGGTTGATACATGGGTAACTGTTGGCTCATGTGCGCAAATTGGTAAAAATGTTCATTTATCAGGTGGTGTCGGTATTGGTGGTGTTTTAGAGCCGTTACAAGCTAATCCAACGATCATTGAAGATAATTGTTTTATTGGTGCTCGTAGTGAAATCGTGGAAGGTGTGATTGTCGAAGAAGGCAGTGTCATTTCAATGGGTGTATTTATTGGTCAAAGCACTAAAATTTACGATAGAGCAACCGGTGAAGTACATTATGGGCGAGTGCCAGCAGGTTCTGTCGTTGTTTCTGGTAACTTACCAACCAAAGATGGCAAGTATAGCCTTTATTGTGCGGTTATTGTGAAAAAAGTAGATGCTAAAACTTTAGGTAAAGTGGGCATTAATGAGTTACTTCGTACTATTGATTAATTTACGTTTACATGTTGAAGCCGCCTAAATTATTAGGCGACAATGATTTTATTTACAATTAGTGGTTTAATTGAGAATCCTAACCATTAGAAGAGGAGAATTTATGCCTTCTTTTGATATTGTGTCAGAAATCCAAATGCCAGAAGTTAAAAATGGGGTTGAAAATGCGACCCGTGAGCTAACGACCCGTTGGGATTTTAAAAATGTTGAAGCATCGTTTGAATTAAATGAAAAAAATGAAACGATCAAAGTTACAAGCCAATCAGATTTCCAAGTACAACAATTACTTGATATTTTACGCGACAAATTAGCTAAGCGAGGTATTGATGGTGGATCGCTTGAAATCCCTGAAGAAATGGAGCATAGCGGCAAGCTCTATAGCGTTACAGTTAAACTAAAACAGGGTATTGATAAAGAGTTAGCTAAAAAGATTGTAAAAGCAATCAAAGATAGCAAAATTAAAGTACAAGCTCAAGTTCAAGGCGAACAGGTTCGCGTTACTGGTAAATCGCGTGATGATTTACAAGCTACTATGGCGTTAGTTAAAAATGGCGAATTTGGTCAACCGTTTCAGTTTACTAATTTTAGAGACTAACCTTTTATTGAATTCATATTGTCGGCAAATGTCGACAATATTGTCCTTTAAACATTACAATTTATTTTGGTAAAAAATTTCTAGGAAAAGCTATGTTTGAGCATGGAATTATTAGGTAATCACAAAAATGATTTCTTAAACACTAATGTAAGTAGCGTAAAGAGCAAGATTTTTTTTTATGAATACGTTATGCTATCTACTTGTCTACCCTCTTAATTATAACAATATTTATTATGATGAAAAAATTAGCTCTATTTTTACTTTCTCTTATCTTTTCTGGATATCTATCTGCACAAGAGCTCAATAGCGAAGCAAAGAAAGTTTTTATTGATAATTTATTATCGAAAATGACGATTCAAGAGAAAGCAGGCCAATTACGTTTGATTAGTGTTGGGGGCGATTTAACTTTAGATAAAGTGCTTGATAACATTGAAGTGGGTGAAGTTGGTGGTATTTTTAATACCATTGTCGAGCCTGATCTGTCGCAAATGCAAGAACGAGCTTTAAAATCTCCGAATAAAATCCCGCTATTTTTTGGGTTTGATGTCATTCATGGGCACCGAACCATATTCCCTATTAATTTAGGTATTGCATCAAGTTGGGATCGTAGTGTAATAGCTAAAGTGGCAGAAATATCTGCTGAAGAAGCCACGGCCGATGGATTGAACATCACTTGGGCTCCAATGGTTGATATTACTCGCGATCCAAGATGGGGGCGTGTGTCAGAAGGTTTTGGCGAAGATCCTTATTTAACATCCGAAGCGGGGCGTATTTTTGTTGAGAGAATGCAAAAACAGTCGCTTGCTGATAAAAAATCGCTTGCAACGGCTGTAAAACATTTTGCGCTTTATGGTGCAGTTGAAGGTGGGCGTGAATATAACAGCACAGATATGAGTGAACGAAAAATGTTCCAAGAATATCTTGTCCCTTATAAAGCAGCAATTGATGCTGGTAGCCGTGCAGTCATGGTTTCTCTGGTCAGTGTTAATGGTATTCCTGCAACAGCTAACCATTGGTTATTGACCGAAGTGTTGCGCAATCAATGGCATTTTGATGGTGTTGTGGTTAGTGATCATGGCGCTATTCGGGAGCTAATTAACCATGGTGTGGCTAGCGATGCGAAAGATGCGGTTCGCGTTGCGATTAAAGCTGGTATTGATATGAGTATGAATGATGAATATTTCTTACAATTTTTGCCTGAATTAGTGAAAGAAGGGGCTATTACCGAAGATCAATTAAATCAAGCTTGCCGCCGAGTTCTTGAGCTTAAATATGATATGGGGCTATTTAGTGATCCTAATCGCTATTTAGATCCAAAATTAGATATCGAGACAATGTTTTCAAATAACCGCCTACATCGTGAAGAAGCGCGAGATGTGGCTCGTCGTAGCATTGTGCTATTAAAAAATGAGAATAAGATCTTACCGCTAGCCAGAAATAAGAAAATTGCGGTAATAGGTCCATTAGCTAATTCAAAACGAGATATTTTAGGTAGTTGGTCGGGTGCTGGGCGTACTAATTTGGCGGTAACACCATTAGAAGGCATCAAAAACACAGTTAAGAACCCAAAATCAGTTAGCTACGCATTTGGTGCTAATCTTTCTGATGATGTAAATTTATATCGTTTTTTAAATTTATATGGAGAAAACACTAAATTTGATGATAGGCCAGCGGATAAAATCATTGCCGAAGCTGTTAATATAGCGAAGAAATCTGATGTTGTTATTGCCTTTGTTGGCGAAGCCGAAGGCATGGCTCATGAATCATCAAGTCGAACAGATCTATCTTTACAAGCAAGCCAAAAACGATTGCTCAAAGCATTAAAAGAAACTGGAAAACCATTGGTTATTGTATTAATGAATGGCCGCCCATTAACATTAACTGAAGAATATGCTCAAGCTGATGCAATGCTTGAAACTTGGTTTTTAGGAACTGAGGGGGGTAATGCTATTGCTGATGTATTATTTGGTCAGCATAACCCTTCTGGTAAGCTGCCGATGTCTTTTCCTAATAATGTAGGGCAGATACCTGTTTATTACAGCCATTTAAATACTGGCCGTCCACGTGGAACCGAAAATATGGGGAAATATACAACTTCGTATTTTGATAGTCCAAACGAGCCATTATTTCCATTTGGTTTTGGTTTAAGTTATACCGACTTTGCGATGGATTTTTCTTTATCTAGCTCTGAAATGGACAAAGAGGGTGAAATTGTTGTTACAGTCAATGTTGAAAATATTGGGGATAAGGAAGGTATGCAAACAGTTCAACTTTACTTGCAAGATGTTACAGCTTCAGTTAGTCGCCCTGTTAAAGAGTTGATGGGTTTTGAAAATATCACCTTAAAACCACATGAAAAAGGTAAAGTAAAATTTACTATTAAATATGACATGTTAAAATTCTGGAATGACAAAATGCAATACGTTGCAGAGCCAGGTAAATTTAATGTGTTTATTGGTAGTGACTCTACAACACAAAATAAGCAAACTTTCACTTTGCTTGATAAATAAATTTTTAATTTTTCGTCGACATCTGTCGACGTTTTTATTTCTGTGGTCAGTATTGTGTTTGAATTCGATCTTGTCCTACACTTCTTCAACAAATTGTGTTTTTGGTGATTGCTTATTAACTTAGTAAAACACCAATTATTCCCCCTATTATGCAAGTGGCTGTTCATTTGCCTCATAAATTAGTCTGTTACTGCATTTTTTCGTTGTTTGGTATTATGATGAGTAGCTATTTTGGCTTACATATTTAGGAGAAATTACCGCTGAGGTTTGTATACTGTCTACAATTTTGATTGGATTGATTAGCGGATTATTGCATTATTTCTGATGAAAAAGGGCAAGCTGATTTTATCAATAATCCTAACCTAATATCAGGGTAACTACCATTCCAGTTATCTGGTTGTTAATTTGTACCACTTGGGCACTAGTATTGAGACTATTCAATTCGGATCCTCAACTAGAAAGATTCTTTTATTTAGCGGAGGAATATAATTGCCGTATTGTAGAAGGTAGAAGTTTGACAGTACAACTAATCGATAATGTGCATCATATTATTAATCATTATACTCATGCTGGTTTAAGTATTTTATTCTTATTCGTTGTGTACGATATTATCTTCTTTGATGTTAAAACCGTGCTGAAAGTACGCAATAATAAGCAAAGGACTGATAAAAAAATCGCTTATGTACCAATTCCGAAAGTGCATTAAAATGTCAATGTCACACTAAGTATTGGTAGGATGCTATTCATGATAGCATCCTAGTTTAGCCGCCCTCAAAATAGGACTGCAAAAAATAGAAAATTCTTTATGATAAAACTAAAAATCCCATAAACCTTTTTAGAATATCTTTTTTGTAAAAGATATTCTCAAGTCGATACTGTTTTAAATTTGCAAATAATTTATTAAATAAAATTCAAATTACACCTAGCGTAAATAAGGAGAGTAACTGTAGAATGACTAACTACAAGGAGAATTACTATGCAAAATGATATTACTTTTTACCAACGCTTTAAGTCTGATATTTTGGCTGGTTTAAAAATTATTACTATTCGCGATAGGAGTGAATCACACTTTAAAGTTGGTGATGAGCTACGTGTTGGTACTTTTGAAACTAATGAATACTTTTGTACCATAAAAATAGTGAGTGTTACACCAATCACTCTTGAACAATTAACTGAAGAACATGCAAAACAAGAGAATATGACATTGAGTGATTTAAAAAAGGTGATTTTAGATATTTACCCAGATGAAAGACATTTTTTTGTAATTCGTTTTTCTCTTTTATGATCATAAAAAATACGCGTTTGAACGCGTATTTTTATTTTTGATAAAAACAATCTAATGTCATGATCTATTTAAGGGTTGCACATATAAAGTTAAACCATCAACAGAAATAACCTCAACATACTGGCCCGCGTTAAGATCTTGATTACACTTGGCTGGCCAAGTCCCATCTTTGATTTTTACTCTTCCCGAACCATTAATAATAGGGACAGTGACAATAGTTTTTATACCAATTAAATCTTGTTGAGGCTGATTGATTTCACTTTTGCTGGATTTACCTTGTCCATTCCTTCGAAGCCAAAACCACCAAAGATAAGCAGATATCACAGTTAGAATTGCGAATAAGATCCATAAAGTTGACCAAGAAAGTGGTAATGCCCAAGCAATTAAACCAACAATTATGGCTGCACACCCAGCCCAAAGCCCATACCCACTTGTACCAATTAATTCAGCAATCAGTAAAGTACCACCTAAAGCGATAAACACCCAATGAGGTGAATTATAAAAAACCATAAAAAAATCAGTCATTACGCTACCTTCAAAATCGATTAAGTTAAAAAACTCAAACATATAATCCATGACTTTTATCAAAAAGTTTTAGGAAATATTGTGTTTAAGTATAAAGTTCGATTTCTATTTCGTATTTTTAAGCAATTCAGCAATACCACCAATACTGCCCATTAAACTTGACGCATCAAGAGGCACCATAATAACTTTACTGTTATCAGCTGAACCAATTTGTTGTAGCGCTTCAGTATATTTTTGTGCGACAAAGTAGTTAATGGCATTTATATTACCTGCTGCAATGGCATCTGATACCATTTGAGTTGCTCTAGCTTCAGCTTCGGCAGCACGTTCACGCGCTTCGGCTTGTAAAAAGGCTGATTGTTTTTCACCTTCAGCTTTTAAAATTTCAGATTGTTTTTCACCTTCTGAGCGTAAAATTGCTGCTTGACGAATACCTTCCGCTTCAAGAATTTCCGCACGTTTATTACGTTCAGCCTTCATTTGTGCGTTCATCGCCGCAATGAGTTCTGCCGGTGGACGAACATCTCGAATTTCGATACGCGTGATTTTTATTCCCCAAGGACTTGTTGCATCATCAACAATATTTAGTAACTTAGAATTAATGTGATCACGTTGGGATAACATTTCATCTAATTCCATACTACCTAAAACGGTACGAATATTGGTCATCATTAAATTAATCACAGCACGTTCTAATTGATTAACTTGATATGCTGCCCTTGCTGCTTCTTGCACTTGAATAAAACACACAGCATCAATTTGTACATTGGCGTTATCTTTCGATATCACTTCTTGTGATGGAATATCAAGAACTTGTTCCATCATATTAATTTTACGACCAACACCATCCATAAAAGGGATAATGATGTTTAAACCTGGTTCAAGTGTATGTGTATATTTACCAAAACGCTCAATAGTATATTGATAACCTTGAGGAACAATAGTAATGCCTTTCAAAACGGTGATTAAAGCAAGTAAAACAATAATACAGATGGCGATATAAAATACTGGCATAGTTTAATTTCCTTATATTTATCATTAAATATGACTAGTTATTCTAAGCATTATTTTATTATTTGACTAGTTATAATTGATTTTTATAATGAAATTTATGATTGTTCGAATTTGTTAATACCTATAATTCATGCGTTGATAAGTTACAAAATGTTAAATCTCAAAATTTACCATGGAATAAGCAAAGTAATTTAGAACAAGAAATTAAAGAAGGCTATCCTTGAGTCAAGTGTGAGACGCTTATGTTAAAAGAGATATGGGATATTATCGTTTTGATCAAAAAATTGAAGAATAATTGAATCTTTATTTTTATCGCGTTTATTAATTATGAAGTGATAAGTTTTTATATGTTATTATTTACTTGACATTGAATCAATGAACTAGTTTAATAGTACAAAATTTACTTTAAACAGATAATATAATGAAACGTCAATATTTCTTTACTCACTTTTGTCAAGTCGCTAGCTTTGGTTGGTGGTGCATTACTTTTTGTGGGTAATGTAGTGAAGTATTGTCTTAATTTACAAAACCCGCACTAGGCGGGTTTTTTCGTTTTAAGCAAAGAAAAAATCGATATGAATTAAAATTAAACATAAATAGAGAGACAACAATGAACAAGCACGCACTAACTCAGATCACCAAAACGATTGATTATTATCAAAATCCAACCCAAGTGTTTTATCAATTATGTGATAGTAGACCTGCAACATTGTTGCTTGAATCTGCTGAAATAGATAATAAGCAAGGAATTAAAAGTGTCATGATTGTTGATAGTGCCTTACGTATTTCGGCAATTAACAATGAAGTAACTGTTAAGGCTTTGACTACAAATGGCGAAAAACTATTACCTTTATTACAAAAGAACTTTTTAGATAAGTTAGATAATATCCAACTGAATGAACAAACGCTTAAATTGGTATTTCCTACTATCAACAATATGCAAGATGAAGATTCAAGATTAAAGTCATTATCCGTCTTTGATGTATTAAGAACCTTATTAACTATTGTAGATAATACCGAACAATATGGGCAAGATGCAATTTTTGTTGGCGGCCTATTTTGTTATGATCTTGTCGCTAGTTTTGAACAGCTTCCCATTTTGCCGAGTGAGCAACGTTGCCAAGATTTCTGTTTTTATTTAGCTGAAACACTATTAGAAATAAATCATCAAGATCATGTGTCAATTTTAAAATCAACAGCCTTTACGTCTGATGCACTAGAAATTGAACGGTTGACATTAAGATTAGCTGACCTACAAGCAACGTTAAATCAACCAATGAAGCCCATTTATACAAAATCGTTTGCTAATATTAATGTGACTTGTAATAAAAGTGATGATGATTTCAACACGATGGTGAAAAAGATGCAAGATGCTATTCAGCAGGGGGAAATCTTTCAAGCTGTACCTTCACGGCGTTTTTCACTACCTTGTCCTGAGCCGTTATCTGCTTATCAGGTATTAAAAATCCATAACCCAAGCCCTTATATGTTTTATATGCAAGATCAAGATTTTGTCTTATTTGGTGCATCACCAGAAAGCGCACTTAAATATACTAAAGCAACAAATCAAGTTGAAATCTATCCGATTGCTGGCACACGCCCACGAGGATTAACCATAAACGGCGAAATTGATCACGATTTAGATAGCCGTTTAGAGCTTGAAATGCGCACTGATAAAAAAGAGCTTGCAGAACACTTAATGCTAGTGGATTTAGCACGTAATGATTTAGCTCGCATTTGCCAGCCAGGCACGCGTTATACCAAAGACTTATTAAAAGTAGATCGTTATTCATTTGTGATGCATTTAGTTTCACGGGTAGTTGGTCAGTTACGTAATGATTTAGATGCACTTTATGCTTACCAAGCGACTATGAATATGGGGACATTAACTGGTGCGCCAAAAGTGCGTGCTATGCAATTAATTGCTGAATCTGAAAAAGTTAAACGGGGTAGCTACGGTGGGGCGGTTGGTTATTTTACTGCTCATGGCGATCTTGATACCTGTATTGTGATTCGTAGTGCTTATGTCGAAGATGGTATTGCGACAGTTCAAGCAGGTAGTGGTGTGGTATTAGATTCCGAACCACAGTTAGAATCCGATGAATCGCGCAACAAAGCACGAGCTGTAATTCAAGCTATCATGGCAGCACATAATGTAGAGGGTGTATTGTAATGGCTAATATTTTATTTATTGATAATATTGATTCGTTTACTTATAACTTAGTTGATCAATTGCGAAATAGCCAACATTGTGTGACTATTTATCGTAATACCATTCCTGCTGATGTCATTATTGAAAAATTATCACACATGCAACATCCTATTTTAATGTTATCTCCTGGACCTGGTACGCCGAGCGAAGCAGGTTGTATGCCTGAATTGCTTAAACGTTTAAAAGGTAAATTGCCTATTATAGGTATTTGTCTTGGACACCAAGCTATTGTTGAATCTTATGGGGGAACAATTGTTCCAGCAGGTGATATTTTACATGGCAAAGCTTCACAAATTGAGCATGATGAGCAAGCCATGTTTACAGGATTACCAAATCCACTACCTGTTGCGCGTTATCACTCTTTAAAAGGCGAAAATATCCCAAAGACTCTGACTATTAATGCAATTTTCAATAATATTGTCATGGCGGTGCGTAATGATGAAGATCGGGTTTGTGGTTTTCAGTTTCACCCTGAATCGATTTTAACTATTCAAGGGGGAAAATTACTAGAACAAACTATTGAGTGGGCGCTTAATTCATCAGAGACAAAAGGAAAGTTGCAACAAAAAGCTATAGTTGATAAGCAAGAATACAATATTCAACCTGTGCTAAATAAATTATATTTAGGGCAATTGCTCACTCAAGAAGAAAGTAAAATATTATTCAATTTAATTATTCAAGGTAAGATTGAACCAACAGTATTAGCCACCGCAATTATTAGTATGAAAGTGCGTGGTGAAACACCTGATGAAATTGCCGGTGCAGCGCAGGCTTTGCTTGAAAATGCAGATGTTTTTGATGTGCCAGATTATGATTTTACCGACATTGTTGGTACTGGTGGTGATGGTACTAATAGTATTAATATCTCAACGGCAAGTGCTTTTGTGGCAGCTGCATTAGGTTATAAAGTGGCTAAGCATGGTAATCGTGGTGTATCAAGCAAATCAGGCTCTTCAGATGTGCTTTCCGCTTTGGGTATTAAATTAAATATGTCTGCACAAGCATCTCGGCAGGCATTAGACGATCTTGGCGTATGCTTCTTGTTTGCTCAGCAATATCATTCAGGTTTTCGTCATGCAGCGTCAGTTCGTCAGCAGTTAAAAACTCGGACTATTTTTAATGTGTTAGGGCCGTTGATTAATCCATCTCGTCCAAAACGGATTTTATTAGGCGTATACCATCCAGATTTGATTAAACCGATTGCTGAAACATTAAAAATGCTTAACTACCAACATGCATATGTGGTGCATGGTGCGGGTATGGACGAAGTTGCTATTCATGGTGAAACTCAAGTGGCCGAAGTTAAGGATGGTCAAATTGGCTATTTTACGCTGACTCCAGATGATTTTGGATTGCCGACATTTACCTTAAAAGATATTGAAGGTGGGACACCTGAGCAGAATCGTGATATGTTAATTGCTATTTTACAAGGTCATGGTAAACCCGCACATGAATCGGCAATTGCCGCTAATGTCGCGATGTTAATGAGTTTGTTTGGCGATTCAGATTTAAAACAAAATGCTCAGCGAGCAATCGAAATGATGCATAGCGGTAAAGCTTATTTGCTATTACAACAATTAGCCGCAAGATAACAAGTGGAGAATAACATGACAATTTCAGCTTTAGCAAAAGATGTTGAAATGGCAACAGTATTAAAAAAGATCATCAAAGATAAACAGATATGGCTCGTTAAACAACAAGCTATAAAACCACTTGATACATTTAAATCAATGGTAATGCCAAGTGATCGTGATTTTTATCAGGCACTAAGCCAACGCAAAAACGTGTTTATTTTAGAGTGTAAAAAAGCATCACCATCAAAGGGATTGATTCGAAATGATTTTGATCCAATCCATATCGCTAGAGTGTATAAAAATTACGCTTCGGCAATATCGGTACTGACTGACGAAAAATATTTCCAAGGTAGCTTTGAATTTTTGCCGTTAGTCCGTAATCAAGTCGCACAGCCAGTGCTTTGTAAGGACTTTATTATCGACGAATACCAAATCTATTTAGCGCGTTATTATCAAGCCGATGCGATATTATTAATGCTATCGGTATTGACTGATGATGAATATCAGCATTTAAGCCATATTGCTCATCAATTTAACATGGGGATATTAACTGAAGCTAGTACTGAAGATGAAGTCGAGCGTGCAATTCAACTTGGTGCTAAAGTAATCGGCATTAATAATCGTAATTTAAGGGATCTGACGGTTGATCTAAATCGGGTAAAAGTGTTATCTAAATCCATTCCTGATAATCGCATAATTATTAGTGAATCGGGCATTTATACTCACAATCAGGTTAAAGATCTCAGTACTTACGCTAATGGCTTTTTAATCGGCAGTGCATTGATGTCTGAACCTAATTTAGAACTAGCAATTCGTAAAGTGACGCTAGGTGAAAATAAAGTCTGTGGCTTAACCCGTGCCGAAGATGCTGTAAGTGCTTATCAAGCGGGCGCGGTCTATGGCGGTTTGATTTTTGTTCCAAATTCTGCTCGTTATATACAACCAGTTAAAGCTCGAACAGTGATTGCAGGAGCACCACTTAATTGGGTAGGGGTCTTTCAAAATGAAGAGATCGAAATTGTGTGCCAAATAGCAAAACAACTATCTCTATATGCAGTTCAACTGCATGGCGATGAAAATGACAATTATATACAAAAATTACGTCACCAGTTACCAAAAGATTGCCAAATATGGAAAGCATTGAGTATTGGTGATGTTATGCCCAAATATAGTAATTCATTAGTTTCTCGTTACATATTTGATAATGGAGCTGGTGGTACGGGCAAACATTTTGATTGGTCTATACTTACTGATCATAATTTAAGTAATGTCATCCTAGCTGGTGGCATTAACCCACAAAATATAAAATCAGCTATAGCAACGGGTGTCATTGGTGTTGATCTTAACTCAGGCGTTGAAGCTTTGCCCGGAATAAAAGATAAACAGAAAATACAAGCTGCATTTGAACAAATTTAATTTTTTATTTAAAAGGAAATGGTCATGTCTAAATTAAATCCTTATTTTGGTGAATTTGGTGGGCAATATGTTCCCCAAATATTAGTGCCAGTACTTGAACAACTTGAAGATGCTTTTGTTTCTGCAATCAATGATCCTAGCTTCCAAAAAGAATTTAACGATTTATTAGTTAACTATGCCGGTAGGCCAACGGCATTAACGCTATGTAAAAATTTAACGGCTGGCACGAAAACCAAACTTTATTTAAAACGAGAAGATTTAGTGCATGGCGGTGCCCACAAAACTAATCAAGTTTTAGGACAAGCGTTACTAGCTAAAAGAATGGGGAAAACTGAAATTATTGCCGAAACAGGTGCTGGGCAACATGGTGTTGCTTCGGCTTTAGCCTGCGCACTACTTGGTTTAAAATGCCGAATTTATATGGGTGCAAAAGATGTTAAACGCCAAGCACCTAACGTATTTAGAATGCGATTGATGGGCGCAACAGTAATTCCCGTTGAAACAGGATCTGCAACCTTAAAAGATGCCTGTAACGAAGCATTGCGTGATTGGTCTGGAAGTTATGAAAAAGCCCATTATATGCTTGGTACGGCAGCGGGTCCGCATCCTTTCCCAACAATTGTACGTGAATTTCAACAGATGATCAGCCGTGAAGCTAAACAACAAATCCTTGAAAAAGAAGGGCGCCTACCTGATGCAGTAATTGCTTGCGTTGGTGGTGGTTCAAATGCAATTGGTATGTTTGCTAATTTTATTGAAGAAAAAACGGTCAGATTAATTGGTGTTGAACCTGGCGGACATGGTATTGAAAGTGGTGAACATGGTGCTTCGTTAAAACATGGTAAGCTTGGCATCTACTTTGGTATGAAATCACCTATGATGCAGACTGATGAAGGACAGATTGAAGAATCCTACTCAATATCAGCTGGATTAGATTTTCCATCAGTTGGTCCTCAGCATGCTTACTTAGATAGCATTGGTCGAGCAGATTACGTTTCAATTACTGATGATGAAGCATTAGACGCTTTTAAGGCTTTATCACGTAGTGAAGGTATTATCCCAGCATTAGAGTCATCTCATGCTTTGGCCTATGCTATTAAAATGATCAAAGAAAACCCAAACAAAGAACAATTATTGATTGTGAACTTATCAGGCCGTGGCGATAAAGATATCTTTACCGTTTATGACATTTTAAAAGCAAAAGGAGAAGTTGAATGAGCCGTTATCAAAAACTGTTTGCAACATTGACAGCCGAAAAAAGAGGTGCTTTTGTTCCTTTTGTATCTGTTGGTGATCCAACGCCAGAACTGTCTTTTAAAATCATCCAAACCTTGATTGAATCAGGCGCTGATGCTTTAGAATTAGGCATCCCATTTTCAGATCCAATGGCTGATGGGCCAACGATTCAAAATGCCAATATACGTGCATTTAAAAGAGGAATAACCGTTGAAAAGTGTTTTGAGATTTTAGGTAATGTTAGAGCACATTACGCTAATATTCCAATAGGGTTACTTATTTATGCTAATTTAGTTTTCAAAAATGGTATCGACAATTTTTATGCCAAGTGCACCAAAGCGGGAATTGATTCGGTATTGATTGCCGATTTACCTGTTGAATATGCAAAAGAATTTACAGTGGCGGCCGAAAAATACAATATAGCGCCAATTTTTATTTGTCCACCTAATGCTAATGATGAAGTCATTAAAAATATTGCTAAGCATGGTAAAGGTTATACCTATTTAGTCTCACGTGCTGGAGTTACAGGTACGGAAAATCGTGCTAATAAACCCCTTACTCATTTATTAAAAAAATTGACGGAGTTTGGTGCTCCTCCTGCTATCCAAGGGTTTGGTATTTCCGAACCAGATCAAGTTAGCGAAGCGATTAAATCAGGTGCGGCAGGAGCCATTAGTGGTTCGGCAACGGTTAAAATTATTGAGAAAAATCTTGATAATCCTGAACAAATGCTTAGCCAGTTAGCGCATTTTGTTCAAACAATGAAAAAGGCAACTAGTCAGTCATTATAGTAATAAGTAATGGTCGCAATAATAGACTTGAAAAAACGGTTATTGCGCCAATATTCATTTTATTGTTATGCTTGAATTTATTGATACCCACATCTAAAGTAACCAGTAATTCTGTTTGATAACTTCAAGCATATTTAATAAAATTAATAGGATTTTAAGTTGCATTTTATTCAAAATACGGTATAATTGTCATTCATCTATCGCGGGGTGGAGCAGCTTGGTAGCTCGTCGGGCTCATAACCCGAAGGTCGTTGGTTCAAATCCAGCCCCCGCAACCACTTGAATTTTCATTCATAAACCATCTATTCTGTTATTGTTTGGAAGTTAAAATAAAGTGGCTTCATTAATAGTTAGTTTTTAAATGTAAGCCTCGCATGTCGAGGTTTTTTTGCGTGTTGAGATTTGAGCGTAAGTTTAAAAAGAATGTTGGGCTTTATGCCCTTTTTTTATTTTCTGCAGTGGAGGTTTGTTTGGCTAATATAGAACAGCAATTGACCGATATCATTCAAGAACCTGTGAATGCACTAGGCTTTGAATTAGTTGGTGTTGAATACATTCGTGGCCGTTATCCTGTGTTACGTGTTTATATTGATAGTGAAAATGGTATAACTGTTGATAATTGCGCTGATGTTAGCCGACAAATTAGTTCAGTGCTTGATGTCGAAGACCCTATAAAAGATGCTTATAATCTTGAAGTTTCATCGCCTGGCATGGATAGACCTTTGTTTACGATAGAACATTATCAACGTTTTGTTGGTCAAGAAGTCGCAATTAGTTTACGTATTGCTGTTGCTAACCGGCGTAAGTGGAAAGGGCGAATTAAGTCTATTGATAATGAGATGATTACATTAACTGTGGATGATAATGATGAAGTGTTTGCTTTTAGTAACATTCAAAAAGCGAATATAGTACCTAATTTTAACCTTAAATAGAGTACGGGTGTAAAGGATGAATAAAGAAATTTTAGCTGTTGTTGAAGCGGTATCAAATGAGAAAGCGCTTACGCGTGACAAAATTTTTGAAGCATTAGAAACCGCATTAGCAACGGCCACTAAAAAAAAGCACGCTGTTGATATTGATGTTATAGTAAAAATTGATCATAAAACAGGTGATTACGATACTTTCCGCCGTTGGCTTGTGGTTAATGAAGTTACGCAACCAACTAAAGAAATGACATTGGATGCAGCACAATATGAAGATGCATCTGTCAAATTGGGTGATTATGTTGAAGAGCAAATTGAATCGGTAGCTTTTGACCGTATTACCACACAAACAGCGAAACAAGTTATTGTGCAAAAAGTACGTGAAGCTGAACGTGCCATGGTAATTGACATGTTTAGAAATCGTATTGGTGATATTGTGACTGGTATTGTCAAAAAAACCAATCGCGACAGTGTGATCCTAGACTTAGGCAATAATGCAGATGCTATGATGTCGCGTCATGATATGTTACCGCGCGAAAACTTCCGAATCGGTGACCGTGTACGTGGTATTTTATATTTAATTGAGCAAAACAATAAACCCGCACAACTTTGCGTTAGTCGTTCAAATCCAGAGATGATGGAAGAGCTATTCCGTATTGAAGTACCAGAAATTGGTGAAGAAATGATTGACATTAAAGGCGTGGCTCGTGATCCTGGTTCTCGCGCTAAAATTGCGGTGAGTAGTAATGACCGCCGCATTGACCCTGTTGGTGCTTGTGTGGGAATGCGCGGTGCACGAGTTCAAGCTGTTTCGAATGAATTTGGTGGTGAGCGTATTGATATTGTTTTATGGGATGATAATCCAGCACAATACGTAATTAACGCCATGGCACCTGCCGATGTTGTTTCGATTGTTGTTGATGAAGATAAGCACACCATGGATGTAGCAGTCAATGCCGAAACTTTACCGCAGGCTATTGGCCGAAATGGTCAAAATATTCGTTTAGCTTCTCAGCTTACTGGTTGGACACTAAATGTGATGACTACTGAAGATTTGCAAGAAAAACACCATGCAGAATCTTTTGCTGCAATCAATAATTTAATTAAACATCTTGATATTGATGAAGGGCTTGCACAGTTATTAGTTGAAGAGGGCTTTACTTCGCTCGAAGAGCTTGCCTATGTGCCAGTTGACGAGTTGCTTGAAATTGATGAATTGGATGAAGATTTAGTTCAAGCATTGAGAAGCCGAGCGAAAGACGCATTGACAACAATGGCTCTAGCAAATAGTGGTGATAAACAGCCTGCGCAAGATTTACTTGAATTGCCAGGTATGACACAAGAATTAGCCTATCAACTAGCGCAACATGACATCATTACTTTGGAAGATTTAGCAGAACAAGGTACTGATGATCTAAATGATATTGAAGGCTTAACAAGCGAACAAGCTGGCGATTTTATTATGGCTGCACGTAATATTTGTTGGTTTGCAGATGAATAATTGAGGGAAAGTAATACATGACCAAAGTATCAATCGAAACACTGGCTCAAGAGATAAACACTCCAGTGCAAACACTTTTGCAACAGTTTGCCGATGCAGGTATGAATAAATCAGCATCAGATACTGTGACACAAAAGGAAAAAGAAGCTTTGCTTGCTCATTTAAAACCTCAGCAAGGCCCAACAAAGTTAACATTGCAACGTAAAACGCACTCAACCTTGAATGTGTCGAGCGGTGGTGGCAAAAGCAAAGAAATCAAAGTAGAAGTTCGTAAAAAACGAACTTTTGTCAAACGCGATCCAGCTGAAATTGCTGCCGAGCAAGAAAAGGCTCGTCTTGAAGCTGAGCAAAAAGCGAAGGAAGAAGCCGAATTAAAGGCTCGTAAAGAAGCTGAAGAAAAAGAGAAGAAAGCTGCAGAAGAAGCGAAAAAACGTGCCCAAGAAGAAAAAGCTAAAGCTGCGCAAGAACATTCAGTTGATCCAAAAGTGAAAAAAGCCCAAGAAGAAAAAGCACGTTTAGAGGCAGAAGCTAACGAAATTAAACGTAAAGCTGAAGAAGAAAGTCGCCGAAAATTAGAGGAAGATGCTAAACGTATGGCAGAGGAAGCTCGTAAGCTAGCTGAACAATATAACGATGTTGAAGATAATGATAATACCGAAGATGAAGATTATCATGTGACAACCTCTAAATACGCTAGAGCAGCTGAAGACGATACTGATCGTGAAGTTGAAAGCGCTCGTGGGCGAGGTCGCAACACTAAACAGACCAAGCAGAAAAAAGGTAGCAAATTATCAGAAGGTAAAGCAGAGCGAGAAGAAGCTCGCGCAGCAACACGTAGTGGCCATAAAAAGAAAGGCAAAAGCACCTTACAACAGGGTTTTAATAAACCTGTTCAAGCGGTTAATCGCGATGTTGTTATTGGTGAAACCATCACTGTGGCTGAATTAGCTAATAAGATGGCAGTAAAAGGTTCAGAAGTAATCAAAACAATGATGAAAATGGGTGCAATGGCAACCATCAATCAGGTCATTGATCAAGAGACAGCGCAACTTGTTGCTGAAGAGATGGGGCATAAAGTTGTGCTTCGTCGTGAAAATGAACTAGAAGAATCACTGATGAGTGATCGTGATACTGGTGCAGAAAAAGTCGCACGCGCTCCTGTTGTCACCATTATGGGGCACGTTGACCACGGTAAAACTTCATTACTTGATTATATTCGTAAAGCAAAAGTTGCTTCAGGCGAAGCAGGTGGGATCACTCAGCACATTGGTGCTTACCATGTGAAAACCGCTAATGGCGAAATTACGTTCTTAGATACTCCAGGCCATGCGGCCTTTACGTCAATGCGTGCTCGTGGAGCTAAAGCAACTGATATAGTTGTACTTGTTGTTGCAGCTGATGATGGCGTTATGCCACAAACCATTGAAGCTATCCAACATGCTAAAGCGGCAAATGTGCCAATGGTTGTTGCGGTAAACAAAATTGATAAACCAGAAGCCGATCCCGAGCGTGTAAAAGGTGAACTAGCTCAATATGGTGTCATGTCAGAAGATTGGGGCGGAGATACGCAGTTTGTTCATGTTTCGGCAAAAGCGGGAACAGGTATTGATCAACTTCTTGAAGCTATTTTATTACAAGCTGAAGTACTTGAACTGACTGCATACGAATCAGGTATGGCAAGTGGCGTAGTTATTGAGTCGTTCCTTGATAAAGGTCGAGGCTCTGTTGCAACAGTGCTTGTTCAATCAGGAACTTTACGTAAAGGCGATATTGTTCTTTGTGGATTTGAATATGGACGCATTCGAGCTATGCGTAATGAACTTGGTAAAGAAGTAACAGAAGCGGGTCCATCAATACCGGTTGAAATCCTCGGCTTGTCTGGTGTGCCATCTGCTGGTGATGAAGCTACCGTTGTACGTGACGAAAAGAAAGCGCGTGAAGTTGCTCTTTATCGACAAGGTAAATTCCGTGATGTAAAACTTGCTCGTCAGCAAAAAGCGAAACTTGAAAACATGTTTACTAACATGACAGAAGGCGATGTTTCTGAACTTAATATCGTATTAAAAGCGGACGTTCAAGGTTCTGCTGAAGCGATTTCTGACTCATTACTTAAACTTTCAACAGATGAAGTTAAAGTTAAAATTATTGGCTCAGGGGTGGGGGGGATCACAGAAACCGATGCTTCTCTAGCTGCTGCATCAAATGCGATTATTTTGGGCTTTAATGTTCGTGCTGATGCATCCGCACGTAAAGTGATTGAATCAGAAAACTTAGATTTACGTTACTATTCAGTGATTTATGATCTCATTGATGAAGTTAAACAAGCAATGAGCGGTATGCTTGCGCCAGAGTATAAACAACAAATTATCGGTCTTGCTGAAGTGCGTGATGTATTTAAATCGCCTAAATTTGGTGCAATTGCCGGCTGTATGGTCACTGAAGGTGTGGTTAAACGTCATAATCCAATTCGTGTACTGCGTGATAATGTGGTTATTTACGAAGGTGAACTTGAGTCATTGCGTCGTTTTAAAGATGATGTCAACGAAGTTCGCAACGGAACGGAATGTGGTATTGGTGTGCGTAACTACAACGATGTTCGTGTCGGCGATGCGATCGAAGTCTTTGAAACTATCGAAATCAAGCGTACGATCTAATTATTACGCTATCATGTTATAAGCAAGGTTTACGCCTTGCTTATTCATATTTTAAGGAAAATAGATATGGCAAAAGCATTTAATCGTTCATCTCGGGTTGGACATGAATTACAAAAAGAGATTGCAATTATCCTACAACGTGAAATTAAAGATCCACGTTTAGGCATGGTAACCGTTTCAGGTGTTGATATTTCGCGTGATCTTTCGTACGCTAAAGTTTTTGTGACGTTCTTAAATGATGATGATCCACAAGTTATCGAACAAGGTTTAACAGTCCTTAATGAAGCTAAAGGTTATATTCGTACCTTAATTGGCAAAGCTATGAGCTTGCGAATCATTCCTGAAATCAAATTCTTTTATGATGAGTCATTAGTTAAAGGTATGCAGATGTCGAGTTTGGTTGCGGATGTGATTAAACAAGATAATGAGCGTCACAAAGATTAATATTAAAAACAACCCTGATATTTGTCAAAATTTTCAGGTAAACATGTGTTTCAATATAAAAATGATGAATATAAAAAAAGCCCGCCGTGATATTCACGGCGTTTTGTTGCTAGATAAGTCACAAGGTATGACATCAAACGACGCACTGCAAAAGGTGAAAAGACTATTTAATGCCAAAAAAGCAGGGCACACAGGGGCACTTGATCCATTAGCGACAGGCATGCTGCCTATCTGTTTTGGTGAAGCGACTAAGTTTTCTCAGTATTTATTAGATTCAGACAAACGTTATCGAGTAATAGCTAAACTCGGCGAGCGTACTGATACTTCTGATGCTGACGGTCAAATTATTTGTAGCAAACCGGTTAATATAAGCGAGTCGCAAATTAATGAAGCATTAACGCATTTTCGCGGTGACATTTTACAAGTGCCAACTATGTTTTCGGCATTGAAATATCAAGGTAAACCACTTTACGAATATGCTCGCCAAGGTATTGTTATTGAACGAGAGGCAAGACCTATTACCGTTTATGACAATCAATTTATCCAATTTGATACCGTAAAAAACGAATTAACGTTAGAGATACATTGCTCTAAAGGAACCTATATTCGAACCATTATTGATGATTTAGGTGAGCTACTGGGGTGTGGGGCACATGTTATTTATTTAAGACGATTACAAGTTGCTAATTACCCAATTGAAAAAATGGTCACTTTAGATGATTTACAAAATATGGTGTTGAAAGATGAGTTGCTAATGCCAATTGATAGCGCCTTACAAGATTGCCAAAAAGTAACATTAACTGATGAGCAAGGTAAAGACATTTTATTCGGGCGGAGTATTGAACTTGATAATAGCATACCAGTTGAAACACAAGTAAGAATCTATCAAGGCAAACAATTTATTGGCGTAGGAACGCAACGATTTAGGCAACTGTCACCAAAACGCTTAGTATCAATCTCTTAATATCCTTTTGTATTGTATATAGTTTTTAGTGTTATTGGCTAAAAAAGTTAGTGAAAAGAACATGTAAATGTATAGCTCAATAAAATATTGATTCAGCTTCAATAATATGACATTGTTTGATTGTTTTTTTGTTATTGTTTATGCGTTTGCAAAGAAAAGTTGCGGACGCTTTCCCCATTTCATACAAAGGCTTATTTATTCGGCTTAACCTATCTAATTCATTATATTGCCTATTTTGCGAATGACTAAGATAAGTAATGATTAATGGTTGCATAAGTTGAGCTTCACTTTCATTGGCCTGATGTACGGCTCCTAAAACGACACTATAAGGCGATAGGTAATGTTGTTCGTTGTGGTAATTCTCATCCAAATAATTTAAATTTGTATTATCACAGCAGACAATAGCTGTTGGGGGATTATTACTATTGATTAGCCTTTTAATTGCTGATCTGCCATGCTCATAAGTAATGCAATTTGGAATAAGATAATTTGTATTAATCGTTATATTTTTTCTTAACAAAGCTTGTTTATAGCCTTGCAAAAAAAGTATGGAGCTATGATTATTGTTATCATTAAATAAAACTGCGATTTTAGTATGTGAATTATTTAGCAAATATTGTGTTATTTGGTAGCCAATGACTAAATGATCAAAATAGACACATGCATAATTAAGCGAAAAATGATTAATGAGAACAAGTGGCGGTAAGATTTTTTTAAAATGCCTTAATTCTGATAAATAGGCTGCGTCATTAATGATTAAAATGCCTGCAAAATTGTTTTGGTTAATATATTTAATTAAATAATAAATATCTTTTTTAGTTTGATAAGGAAAGCGAAAATAAAAAATGATATAACCTGCCTGTTTCAAGGTTTGTTCCAAACCACAATTTATTAAAGTTCGAGTGATAAATTGATTATCAAGTACAAGTATTTTATTTGAGCCATTAGCATTCATCGATGATTTAAAATTGTCATGAATGTCAATATTTAGTTCTTCAATGGCCTTATACACTTTAGATTGCGTTATTGGCGAGGTTAAATGGGGTTTATTTAAAACCCTTGATACTGAGGCTATTGATAAATTAGCTTGTTTTGCAATGGTTGATAGTGTGCTTTTTGCCATAATGAATAATCTTAAGTGATAACTATGATTGATTACTTTAGCGGTAAGCTTCCAATTTGTAATCCGATAGCATTTATTTTTTGGATCTGTGTTCCAAAACATCCAGCATAATTTATTTAATAAAGCTCAAATTAATATGTTTGATTGAAAATTATGGAAGCAACCATATTTTCACCTTAATACATGACCAAATAGAGTGTAATGTCAGCTTGGTAATTAAAAATATGAGTAAATAATTAATCAACAGCTAGGGATGCATTTAATGTATAGTGAATATAGCGTTAGTTATCGATATTGCGCTTTGCACTATAAACAGATAAAGAGCAAGTTTTACTTAATTGACAAAAAATATATAATTGAATTACTTCGCTAATAATAAGGTAGTAACAATAATATATGAAACTAATACATTTCTTTAATGCAATGCTATTGATACTGAGTTTTTTTACTTATGGTCATACTCTTGATATTAATCCCAAATATCGTGGTGAGCCATTCTTTGCTAAGGTTGATTTATATCAATTAGAACAGGATTGTTTAAGGAACGAAGATGAATATCAAAAACTTGATAAAAAAGAAAAGGTAAAATATAACAGTCGTTGCCCATTGCATAATTTAAAATTTGATTTTAAAAAATTAGATGATTTAATCAATGATGATTCTCTTGTTTATAATGGTAACGATTTTCAACTGAAATTGGGCATTGCTCTAGCTAACCCTGATAGCAAAAATCAAGAATATTTACCTAATTTAGGAAGAAATATTACATTATCTTTGATCAACAAAAATCAGGTAAGTGATAAACTATTATTAGCAAATAACGCTTTTTCTGATAATCCAGATCTTTGGCATGGTTTTCAATATTACTATATAGCACCAAGTGGCGATATTTATACATTATCGTCTATAAAATCAGAACCAATAGAATCTCAGTCTGGAACGTTTCCTCGATTGTGGAAACATTACAATATTGATACAAGTAATATGAAATTTATGCTTAAAGAAGTATTAATTGGAGCGCCAGAAGCAACTTACCAAATCATTTACCCAAATCAATTTAATACCTATTTTCATGAAGGCGCTGTTGAGTACGGTATAACATTAGAACAGTCAATTGAACTTTTTAATCAATTGCCTAGTACTGGTTTTTCTGATTATAGCCTTGGTTTTAGAGTATATAATTATTATCAAGATCAGCTAAAAAAGAAAATAAAATTGCTTGATAACAAAAAACATCAGCAAGAATCGTTTTCACTGTTAAATGAAAATATGAATAAAGCTTGTTTAACAACGCTAGCGCCAATTTATGAACGGGATATTGATCCTTATTTAAACAAAGTGTTGACTTGCTTAATTGAACAGCAACGACAAGCAATAAAACACATAGAAAGTGAGTTAGCCAATTAGTATGGGAGGTAATAACCTATACTCATTGGTTATCATAAAATTTATTTGCAAAAGATAAATTAGTTCATGCAGATTTGAATAAGACTAAATCATTGAAAGGTTAAAACAATAAAGTAAATTTAACACAATGAATTATTTAGACATTTATATAAACTACTCGATAAGATCTAATCATCTATTGCTACTACCAAATATCTTTTTCCGCTATATTGAGCAATATAGTGGTATAATTATTGCTAAATTTTTTTATTAGTTGGGTTATAAATATGTCTGCATGGAATATTGCTATTGTTGGTGCGACAGGACAAGTGGGTTCTGCGCTAGTTGAATTATTACAACAACGTAGTTTACAAGAGAATAGTTTAAAAATTGACAATCTTTATTTAGTTGGTAGTGATAATAGTGCTGGCGAAGTTGTTCGTTATGCTGGCAAAAATTTAACTGTCACCGATAGTGCACAAATGGACTGGAGCCAGTGTCATTTTGCCTTTTTTGTGGCTAGCGCTAAAGTTAGTGAAACTTATGCGCAAATTGCGGCAGAATCGGGTTGTGTGGTTATTGATGCAAGTGGTTATTTTGCCGAGCAAGACCACATTCCATTAGTCGTGCCAAAAGTTAATAATAGTGTATTAACCGAATATCGTAATGAAAACATTATAGCGGTAGCAAGTGCGACTGTATGCCAATTGTTGCGATGTGTTGCGTCTTTAACTGACATTGAATTATTAACTAATTTACATGCTACCAGTTTTATTCCTGCATCTTTGTATGGTAAGCCTGGTGTTGATGAGCTTGCTGGACAAAGTGCTCGTTTACTAAATGGTATGCCAGTTGATAATGAACTATTTGACAAACAATTAGCATTTAACTTATTACCTATATCGCACGAACATCATGACTCAATGTTAGGTGAAAAGTCACAAGTTAACCAAATTCGTAAAGTACTTAGTAATTATGATTTACCGGTCTCGATTGAGTCAGTTATTGTGCCGGTGTTTTATGGCGTGTCACAAGCCATTAATGTATCAAGTAGCTTGCCAATTGAATTAGATATGAGCCGTTTTGGTGAGTTTGGTGTTGAGGTGCAAAACGATAACTTACCAACTCCGGTAACTGAAGTCAGCGCTGAATCAGAAAATCAGCTAACTATTAAATTATCGAATTTAAGACACAGTTATGGTCATTATGAACAAATTCAATTTTGGTCTGTTGCTGATAATATCCGTTATTTAGGGGCGCTAATGCTAATTGAGACACTTGAGATCCTCATTAATGACTACCTGTAAAATTGCTCTGGGTATTGAATATGATGGTAGTGATTACTTTGGTTGGCAACGGCAACGCGCTGTTGACTCCATCCAAGAGCGACTGGAATCTGCGCTATCGATTATTGCTAATTCACCAATAAACGTATTTTGCGCTGGTCGAACCGATGCCGGTGTACATGCAACAGGGCAAGTTATTCATTTTGAAACCCAAACAGTGCGATCACCTAGTGCTTGGACAATGGGCGTTAATTCGCATTTACCTAATAATATTGCAGTGCGTTGGTCGCAAACGGTTGATGATAACTTTCATGCGAGATTTAGCGCAACGGCTCGGCGTTACCGTTATGTGATCTATAATCACCGTTATAGACCGGCGATTTTAGCTAAAGGAGTATCACATTATTATTTGCCACTGGACGAAACCTTAATGCATCAAGCTGCACAATATTTATTAGGTGAAAATGATTTTACCTCGTTTAGAGCGGCGCAGTGTCAATCATTAACCCCATGGCGTAATATTCATCATATTGAAGTTTGGCGACAAGGTGAATATATTGTTGTTGATATTAAAGCCAATGCATTTGTTCACCACATGGTGCGCAATATTGTAGGCAGTTTACTTGAAGTAGGTGCCGGTAATAAACATCCAAAATGGATTGATGAGTTATTACAAGCTAAAGACAGAACGCAAGCTGCTGCAACGGCAAAACCTGACGGGTTATACTTGGTTCAGGTGGATTACCCATCTGAATATCAAATACCAACACAGGATTTAGGCCCCTTGTTTCTAAAATAACTGATTAAATAAATTAGATTATTTAAAAATGAATGAATTAAAAAGATGAATGTAATGAACACTAATGAAACAAGCATAAACAAAGATTATAAAAATCAAGAAGCGAAAAAATCAAATTTGCATAATATTAAGCTTCCACCACATTCAATTGAGGCTGAACAAGCGGTGCTTGGTAGTTTAATGCTTGACAACCAACGTTGGGATTCAGTATCTGAAATGATTACTGAGCGTGATTTTTACTCGCGACATCATCAGCTTATTTTTTCTGAAATGCATACTTTGGTTGGTAAAGGAACGCCGATCGATTTAATTACGCTCTCGGAAAGCTTAGAGAGTAAGGATCTATTAACGGATGTAGGTGGCTTTGCTTATTTGGCTGAGCTTTCTAAAAACACACCAAGTGCAATTAATGTTGTTGCTTATAGTGATATTATTCGCCAACAAGCCATTTTGCGTGAGCTTATCAGTGCTTCTAACGAAATTGCTGATAACTGTTACGCTACTCAGGGTCGAGATAGCACTGAAATTTTAGACTTTGCAGAAAGTAAAATCTTTCAGATTGCCGAAAGCCGAACGAAACAAGGCGAAGGTCCTAAAAGCATTACCGAAGTATTAGAAGCCACTATCGCTAAAATTGAAGAGCTGTTCCAACGCCCACATGATGGCGTGACAGGTGTTTCAACGGGTTATATTGATTTAGACAAAAAAACAGCAGGTTTACAGCGTTCAGACTTAATTATTATTGCTGCTCGTCCATCAATGGGGAAAACCACTTTTGCCATGAACCTGTGCGAAAATGCCGCCTTAGAGCAAGAAAAGCCCGTATTAATATTCAGCTTAGAAATGCCATCAGAACAAATTATGATGCGTATGCTAGCTTCGCTTTCACGTGTTGACCAAACACGCATTCGAACAGGGCAATTACAAGACGATGACTGGGCAAGAATTTCAAGTACGATGGGATTATTACTTGAAAAGAAAAACATCTATATTGATGACTCATCGGGTTTAACGCCAATGGAACTTCGTTCACGAGCAAGGCGAATTTATCGCGAACACAAAGGGTTAAGTATGATCATGGTTGATTACTTACAACTTATGCGCGTACCGAATATATCTGAAAACCGAACGCTTGAAATTGCCGAAATATCACGTTCGTTAAAGGCCTTAGCCAAAGAACTACAAATTCCCGTTGTAGCATTATCACAGCTTAACCGTAGCTTAGAGCAACGTGCCGATAAACGACCAGTTAACTCAGACTTACGTGAATCAGGATCAATTGAACAAGATGCCGATGTGATTATGTTTATCTATCGTGATGAGGTTTATAATGAAGCATCTGAACATAAAGGCATTGCAGAAATCATTTTAGGAAAACAACGAAACGGTCCAATTGGTAAAGTACGATTAAAATTCCAAGGTCAATTTTCGCGTTTTGATAATTATGCTGATTCCAGTAAATATTTTGATGATGAATAACGATTAAACTTAATAAACATTAGGAGCAGCGTAAAAAATATAAAAGATATATTTTACGCTGTTATTTTTTGTTAAAACAACCACTTTAGAAACACGGTTAACGGTGAGTTTTTTTGCTAGCAATAAACTGATAAATTTGAGCAATCAAAAAAATAGTTGCTTGTAAAATAACAATGCAGGCACTGGTTGACGCATTAGCATAATAGCTTATTAAAGTACCCATAACGGTTGAAAATGCCGAAACCAATACGGCAACCATTAACATTCGTTCAAAGCGTTTTGTTAGCGAAAAAGCAATTATGCCTGGAGCGATTAGCATCGCAATCACTAAAATCATTCCAGCCACTTTCAGCGATCCTACAATAGTTAAAGCCAACACACTCAATAAACCATAATGCAGTAGCTTAACGGGCAGCCCAACAACTTTGGCTTGCACAGGATCGAAGCAGTAAAGCATGAGATCACGACGTTTAATAATAATTAAAATTGATACTATAACGGCAATGAAAATAATTTGTTTAAGTTCGTCATAACTCGTACCAAGCACATTACCGAATAAGATATGATTTAAATGTTGTGAAGTATCTACTTTTGAAAAAAGTACTAATCCAAAGGCAAACATGCCTGAAAAGACAATGCCCATGACGGTATCTTCTTTTATTCGGCTATTTTCCTTAATGTAACCGGTTGCAACCGAGCAAAATAAGCCCGAGGCAAAAGCGCCTATAATGATGGGAATGCCGGCTAAATAGGCTAGCACAATGCCGGGTAAAACGGCATGTGAAACCGCATCACCCATTAGTGACCAGCCTTTTAAAACCAAAAAACAAGAAAGCAGCGCACAAACTAGGCCCGTTGCTAATGAAGCTAAAATTGCGCGTTGAATAAGAGGAAGAGTAAGTGGATAATAAATAAATTCCCAACACTCAGTCATACCTTTTCCCCTTTGTTTAATCGACTTTGACGAATTTTGAGGCGGTTTACAATTAACCCTTGCTTTGGCGCAAATAGAAAGGCAGCAATAAAGATTAGCGTTTGCAATGTCACAATAACGCCACCAGTTTCACCATCTAAAAAGTAACTAATCCAAGCACCAACAGCACTCGTTATAGCACCAATGAAAACAGAAATCATCAATAATCGCGAAAACCGATTCGTCAGTAAATAAGCGGTTGCTCCTGGGGTGACAACCATGGCAATCACTAAAATTGCCCCAACAGTTTGTAATGCCGCAACAGTGCATGCGCTTAAAATAGTAAAAAATAGGATTTTAAGTTTTAAAGGTTTTAATCCAATTGATCTAGCATGGGTTTCATCAAAAAAAACCACTAATAAATCTTTCCAAAAAAGCAGTAACAAGACAAATGAAATTAAGATAATAATTTGGACTTGCCACATATCATTATCATCAATTCCAAGGATATTTCCAAATATAATGGTTTGAGCATTAACCGAGGTTGGGTTGAGCGAAATAATTAATAATCCAATCGCAAAAAAAGTTGAAAAAATAAAGCCAATAATGGCGTCTTCTTTTAATCGCGTAAAGGCACGAACTAAAGTAATGGCGAGCGCAGCAAGTAAACCAGTAAAAAAGGCACCAATTGAATAAGGCAAGCCCAGTGCATATGCGCCAGCCACACCTGGCACGACAGAATGGGAAAGCGCATCCCCCATTAGTGACCAACCTTTTAGCATCAAAAAAGCTGACAAAAAAGCACAAGCTGCACCAACAATACTGCTGACCCAAATGGCTTTAAGCATAAAGCCGTAGGTGAATGGTTCAAGTAAAAGTTCCATTTTATGTTACCTTTTTGATCTGTTTTGGGTATGATCAACCAGCAAATTTCGATGAGGTGAGTCGTGTTTTCCTTCCCCATAAAAAATTGCGGCACGTTCATCATCAGTTAGTATTGATACTTTACGAGGATCTTCATCTTCATGCAATTTATCGCCTGACAAGCTAAGATAACGCAATGCACCACCAAAAGTGGTCATTAAATTTTGTGGTGTAAAAGTGGTTTTCGTTGGACCAAAAGCCAAAACAGTTTGGTTAATTAATACCACTTGATCACAAAATTCAGGCACACTACCTAAGTTATGGGTTGAAACTAAAATTAAATGACCTTCTTTACGCAGATCTTTCAAAAGATCAATAATGGCATTTTCAGTTTTAACATCAACGCCAGTAAAAGGCTCGTCTAGCAATAGTACTTTGCCTTGTTGCGCTAAGGCGCGCGCTAAAAAAACGCGTTTTTTTTGTCCGCCAGAAAGTTCGCCAATTTGCCGATGTTTAAAATCCAACATATTAACTTTTTCAAGTGCCATATTGACTTGCTTTTGGTCTTCTTTACTTGGAATACGTAAAAAAGACATATGGCCGTATCGTCCCATCATCACCACGTCAAAAACTAACACAGGAAAATCCCAATCGACTTCTTCGGTTTGTGGCACATAGGCAATAATATTTTGCTTTAAGGCTTGTTTTACGGGGATATCATTAAAAGTTACCTTACCTCGGGTTGGGCGAACCATTCCCATAATACTTTTAAATAAAGTCGACTTGCCACTACCATTAACGCCGACTAAAGCACAGATAGTACCGCCATTTAAGCAAAAACTGGCATCATAAATTGCGGTGTGACCATTATTATAAGTCACGGTGATATCATCAACATTTAAGCAAATTTGAGTCATTATTGTTCGAATCCTTTAGCGATAGTTTCAACAGTCACTTTTAACAAATCAATATAAGTTGGCACGGGACCATTTTGTGTGGAAAGTGAATCAACATATAAAACTCCGCCATATTTAGCGCCAGTCTCTTTACTCACTTGTTTGGCAGGTTTGTCGGAAATGGTGCTTTCACTAAATATAACAGGAATACTATTTTTTCGTACAAGATCGATCAGGTTTTTAACTTGCTTTGGTGTGCCTTGTTGTTCTGCATTAATTGGCCATAAGTAAGCCTCTTTCAAATGATAATCTCTGGCTAAATAACTAAACGCGCCTTCACTTGTCACCAACCAACGTTTGCTTTCAGGGATCTTCGCTAAACGTTTACGCAGTGGGGCATCAAGTGCTTTAATTTTGGCAATATAATCAGCAGCATTTTTATTATAAATTTCTGCATTTTTAGGATCATATTTAACAAACGCAGCACGAATATTTTCAATATAGGTTAATGCAAGCGTCGGTGACATCCAAGCATGAGGGTTTGGATTCCCTTTATAACTACCTTCTTGAATTGGCATGGGCTCAATGCCCTCAGTGACGATAACTGACGGAACATGTTTTACATCTTCAAAAAAACGCTTAAACCATAGTTCTAAATTTAGCCCATTCCATAAAACTAAATCGGCTGAAAGCACTTTGGTAATATCTTGAGGTGTGGGATCGTATTCATGGATTTCAGCCCCTACTTTGGTAATAGATTCAACTATAGCTGCATCCCCAGCGATATTTTGTGCGATATCTTGAATAATGGTAAAGGTGGTAACCGCTTTGAATTTTTTTTCTTCTGCGTGAGCCGATTTAGACAGAGTGAGCAAAGCGATAAATGAAGTTAAAACAACCTTTAATAATGTTGTCTGTTTTTTCGATAACTTGAACTTCATTAGCGACTCCTTGGGATTAACAAATAATAAAATTGTCTAATTTTGTAAAAGTGATTCGTAAATCAAGAGCATTTTTAGTATTTGAATTAGTTGTATTACAAAACAAACATTAATGATAATTATTATCATTAACAAATGGAAGTCAAATTTTTAAAAAATCCACAGTACTTATCGTCATTGATTACTTATAGAGCTATATTACTCGTTCATTCTATATAAAACTTAATTAAATAGTAGATACTTCCATCTATTTAAATAATAGCTAGAGCAAAAGATATAATTGATTAAATCACAACAATGTTGCTTTATTGAGCATATCGAAAGGTATATTATTAAAAGAACCTTTGTTGTTATACCTTACCTTATTTTTAAAATCAAGCGAGGGGTTAGTATGAAATTACGTAAAGTGATGATTATCGGTGTGGGGAATGTGGGCTCAACCACTGCTTATACCTTTGTTAACCGAGGCATTTGTGAAGAAATTGCGCTTGTTGATCTCAATAAAGAGTTAGCCTATGGGCATGCGCAGGATTTGTTAGATGCTGCGGCTTATCGACAAAATATGGTTAAAGTGAGTTTGCGTGAATCAACGGATTGTGCTGATATTGATATCGCAATTATTACTGTTACATCAGGCATTGCGCAAAAAAGTCGATCCGAAGAACTCGCTGGCACCTCCAAAATTGTTGCCAGTATCGTGCCTAATATGATGAAAAACGGCTTTAAAGGTATTTTTGTCATTGCGACTAACCCTTGTGATGCCATAACCTATCAAGTTTGGAAACTCTCTGGCTTACCACGCCACCGCGTGATTGGCACTGGGGTGTGGCTTGATACGGTGCGATTGCGTCGCTTATTGGGCGAACAAATGGATATTGGTCCGCAAAGCATCGACGCATTTATTGTTGGTGAACATGGTGATTCACAATTTCCGGTCTGGTCACATTCATCCGTTTATGGAATAAACCTTAATCATCTAGAAAAAAATAAAATTGATTTTGCAGCAATAGGAACGCAAGCAAGAAAAATGGGGTTTGAAATTGCTAACCGAAAGCACTGTACTGAATATGGTATTGCTAGCACCATCACCGAAATTTGCCAGCACATATTCACTAATAGCCACCGTGCATTAGCACTTAGCTGTGTTTTAAATGGAGAATATGGTTATAAAAATGTCGCTATTGGTGTGCCTGCTATTTTAGATCAGCATGGAATAAAAAAAGTCATTGAACTTGATTTTACTGACAACGAAAAACAACTCTTTGAAAAAAGTATCAATATTGTAAAAGGGTATATTGATCATATCAAATTACCGTAGCAGCACTTATTTTTATTATTGCTCAATTAGAGTACTTGCTTATCGTCATCCATTCGTAGCGAAATTCTCATTCACGCCACGAATAGGAGGGAATTGTGATCATAAAATAAATAGATTTAGATCATAATGACTAATCTTTTAAGATGATGTTAAGTTGGTTTTCAAGTTTGTAGTATTCAGCATCACTTAAAAAGTGATAATGAGTATTTCTAATATAGTGAGCAATCTTTTTATAGGTATCCAGGTTTTCGGATACTGGATAACAAGCAATATAATCATTAAACGCTGCAACATCAGCAATATCTGCAAGCTGTGTTTTTATAAGTTGGTTTAAATAGTTTTTAAGGTCAAGGGTTTGGCAGTTTGGCGCATGTTCTTCTCGCCAAAATTGATTGTTTTTAAACTGGTAAGTTAAATTTATATCTTTTTCACGATGATAATTATTATCCTTAACATCAATAAAATACGGCAATGAATAATGGCTTTTTATATAGACATGAAATAAATTATCGAGAGCTAAAGCCGAATACAAAAACATATGATCTTCATGCCCAGTTTTCCCAGTTAAAATAAGCTCATCTAAATATTTTCCATTTTCATCAAAAGCATTTAATATAGTCAAATCTTCCATAATTCCTTCACCTTCACTATCAAAGGTAAAGCGATAGATCACAAATCGAATATTATCAATTTCAAAGCGTCCAATAGCGGTAAGCTTTTCTAAAGTAAAATAACGTCGTTCCTTATCAGAAGAATTATCATAATAACGATAATCTTCGTCATTAAAATGAAAAAACTTGCTATCTACAAATTTACCTTTCGCCAAAGCATGAGTATCAAATGGTAAGGTTAAGATGGGTAAACTTTGGTAAAAATCATCAAAAGTATCAAAGTGCTCTCTATGTTTATATTGAGATGATGCTTTTTGGGTATCGGCTAAAGAATAATGAGCATTAAACCAGTTAAATAACAATAGTGCTAATAACAATATTAATTTTTGCATGGCAAACGGTTTTCCAAGTTAATTTTTTTACCCGCAGGATATTACACGGTTTTTCTTATTTTAATATTGATTATATCAATGACTTGCATAATATAGCGTTAATAAAAGCAATTGCAAGCAGTGTATAACGTATAACCATTGATTGACATTGGGCAAGTGGTGCTTTCAATGTAAGCAGCATATTATGGTAAGCCTAGCGGAAAGTAGTGTTGATTCTCGCTGGAATGATGGCAATGGGTATTCCATATGTACCTAACCCTAACGTTGAGTATTGATAAAATACCCTAAGTTTGCAAAAAGTAATATAAAGTGAGTTTAAGTCAAGCAAGTAAAGCATCCTGTAGTAAGGTGGCGATTGAATTATGCTCCTTTAGTTAAAGGCTTTTGTAATAGCAATAAAAACGATTTTTAATCAAGAAGTTAACTTTAGTACTATGGATAAAAATCACGTTAAAAACACCAAGAAAAAAATTCAATAAAATCAATGGGTTTTCTGAACTGTTTTTAAATACAAAAATATGCTTATTTCTAAAGCGTCTAACCTTTATAAATCTTAGCAAAAAAGTAGCGGTGCTATTAATTAACATTAAGCAAGTAAAAAGCTGCTAGCCGCTATATAGCAATTATTTCGATAAATTATATGACCCATATCACATAAATTATAAAAAAAGATTTGTTGGATACTAAATCAATATAATATCTATTGAATAGGTAAAGAAAAGGAAGGAATATTGTTATGAATAAAAGTAAATTAAAATTTGCCGCGATTATAAGTGGTATAATGCTCAGTACTTCAACGGCTTTTGCTGCACTTGATGATGTAAAACAATTAAAGATGATTAGCTATAATGCCTATAATGGCATGCAATTAGATCAATCAGAAGGAAAACAAAAGTTTATTCAATGGGCAAAAGCACAAGATGCCGATATTATTGCTTGGCAAGAAATGAATTTTTTTACTCGTGAAAAGCTTGAGAAATTTGCTGCCAGTTATGGACATAAATATGCTGTATTATTGAAAGAATCCCCCAAGGATGCTGCATTTTTCCCTGTTGCAATTACATCAAAATACCCAATTATTAATGTAAATAAAGTGATTGATAATATGTGGCATGGTGCTTTATATGCTGATATTGGCAAATATCATTTTGTTGTTACGCATATGAACCCATTTTGGACAGCAAAAAGAATAGATGAAATAAATCTTATTATTGATTCAATAAAATATAGCCATGATCCTCATGGCAAATGGATTATAGCGGGAGATTTAAATTCATTTTCACCTGCGGATAAAACCGAATATGACAAAAGTAATTTGCTTGAAGATATAAAAGAAAAACAAAAAAAGCGCCCAATTTTAGAAAACCTAGTTGATGGTCAGTTAAGTTATACCGTTCAGCAAAATCTTTTAGATGCTGGGTTTATTGATGCTTTGAAGTTAAAAAATAAAAATTTTGTTGCTACCGCGCCAACTAAAGTGTTTTATGATCAAGCATCAACACCATTACGCTATGATTATATTTATATTTCACCAATGCTTAAAAATGATGTCATGGATGTAAAAGTGTTAAAAGATGAGTTTACCGATAACTATTCTGATCACTACCCAGTACAAATGATTATAAAAAATAATTAGTTTTACATTGACCTTAACATAAAACTTTTTAATATAGTGCCGTTTTTTAGCTATCTTATTTTTGCTTATTGAACAATAACGAGCTTAGTTGTTTTGCCTTTATTTTAGCGAATAGCTTTGGCTAAATCACTATCCGACCTGATGGGGGGATAGTGATTATTGATTTTAATCTTGATTGATCAAAAATAGCTTAAGTGATGGATTATGCGTTTCGTTGTGAAAGCCATAACCCAGCTCGGCTAGGTGTTGATTGAATTGGTTAATGGTTGATTCGTCGATTTCGAATGCAGCAAGCACACGTCCGTAATCGGTGCCATGGCTACGATAATGGAACATTGAGATATTCCAATTGGTACCTAGCATTTGTAAAAATTTAAGTAATGCACCTTGTGATTCTGGAAATTCAAAACTGTAAACTTGCTCTTGAATAGGCTTGCAAGGTTTGCCACCAATCATGTAGCGCACATGTAGTTTTGCCATCTCATCTTCGGTTAAATCTACAACGGCATAATTTGCTGCAGTTAATTCTTGTATGATTTCGTCCTTTTCATTGCTTTGGGCAATTTTTACACCAACAAAAACACAAGCCGATTGGTCATCGTGATAGCGGTAATTAAATTCGGTTACCACCCGCCCACCTAGTAATTGGCAAAATTTTAAAAAACTGCCTTTCTTTTCGGGAATGGTGACTGCGAAAAGCGCTTCTCGTTTTTCACCTAGCTCACAACGCTCTGATACATAACGTAAATTGTGGAAGTTTAAATTAGCACCAGATAGTATATGCGCAAGGTTTTCACCACAGATGTTATGTTGATCTACATATTTTTTTAAACCAGCAAGAGCCACAGCGCCAGAGGGCTCGGCGATTGCCCGCACGTCATCAAATAAGTCTTTAACAGCAGCGCAAATTTCATCACTATCAACGGTGATGATGTCATCAATATATTGTTGACAAAGTCTAAATGTTTCATCGCCAATTCGTTTAACAGCGACACCTTCAGCAAATAGCCCAACACGTCTTAAATCAACGGGCTTACCTGCATCAAGTGCGGCCTTTAAGCAAGCGGCATCGGCTGGCTCAACGGCGATGACTTTTATTGTTGGCATGATTTGTTTAATTAATACCGCAATACCAGCAGCAAGCCCTCCACCGCCAACAGGTACAAAGATGCGATCAAGTTTAGCATTTTGTTGTAATAACTCCATGGCTATACTGCCTTGTCCTGCAATGACGAGTGGATGATCAAATGGTGGAATAAAAATGCGGTTTTGTTGGTTGGCAAGCTCCATTGCTTTGGTTTTGGCTTCGTCAAAATTGGCACCATAAAGGAGTACTTCACCACCAAAACTTTTAACGGCCTCGACTTTTATATCGGCGGTGGTTAATGGCATTACGATTAATGAATTTATACCAAGCTTACTTGCCGAAAATGCAACGCCTTGAGCATGATTACCTGCTGATGCAGCAATAACACCGCATTGGCGTTCTTCTTCGCTCAGGCTAGTTATCATGGCTTGGGCGCCACGAATTTTAAAGCTGTGGACTAATTGGCGATCTTCTCGTTTTACAAAAATTTGGTTTTTTAATCTGGTTGAGATTTTTTCCATTTTTTCAAGAGGCGTGACATCGGCCACATCGTATACGGCGCTACATAGTGTTGCTTTTAAGTAATCGGCACCAGTGAGCTTGTTGTTGTGTTGTTTCATATTAACCCCCTAGTTTGCTTTTATCACGAACAGCGCCTTTATCGGCACTCGTCGCTAAACTGGCGTAAGCTTTAAGCGCGTATGATACATAGCGATTGCGGTTATGCGGAGTAAAGGCTTTGTCGCCACGGGCAAGTTCGGCTACGCGACGGCGCTCAAGTTCATCAGCAGGCACATCTAATACTAATTTGCGATTTGGGATATCAATATCAATCATGTCGCCATCTCGTACCAGAGCGATTAATCCACCATTTGCCGCTTCTGGCGAGATATGACCAATGGATAAGCCCGATGAACCACCCGAAAATCTGCCATCGGTAATTAGCGCACAGGATTTGCCAAGCCCCATTGATTTTAAGTAGCTTGTTGGGTAGAGCATTTCTTGCATACCAGGTCCCCCTTTTGGACCTTCGTAAATAATGACAACCACATCGCCAGCTACGACTTTACCACCTAAAATCGCATCGACGGCGTCTTCTTGGCTTTCAAACACTTTTGCTGGTCCTTTAAAAACGAGATTTTCAGCGGCAACCCCTGCGGTTTTTACAATAGCGCCATCAAGCGCAACGTTACCATAGAGCGTGGCAAGCCCGCCATCTTGGCTATAGGCATGTGCTTTGTTACGAATGCAACCATTTTGGCGATCATCATCAAGCGCATCCCAGTAGCAATCTTGTGAAAATGCTTTGGTGGTTCGAATGCCAGCAGGTCCACTACGATACATTTTTTTTATGGATTCATCGGTGGTTTGTGTGATGTCATATTTAGCAAAAGTTTCCTCTAACGAAAGCCCAAGTACATTATGAACATTACGGTTGAGTAACCCGGCTTTGTTTAATTCTGACATAATAGCTACAACGCCACCCGCACGGTGCACATCTTCCATATGATATAATTGCGTGCTTGGTGCCACTTTACATAAGTGAGGGACTTTGCGTGATAGTCTGTCAATGTCAGACATGGTAAAGTCAATTTCGCCTTCTTGCGCAGTTGCCAATAAATGTAATACTGTATTGGTTGAACCGCCCATGGCTATGTCAAGTGACATGGCGTTTTCGTATGCGGCTTTGGTGGCAATGGAACGAGGAAGATAAGATTCATCATCTTGTTCATAATAACGTTTGGTGATTTCAACAATACGTTTAGCTGCGTTTAAAAAGAGTTGCTCACGTTGTTTGTGTGTCGCAACCAGCGAGCCATTACCAGGTAGTGAAAGCCCTAAAGCTTCGGTTAAGCAGTTCATGGAATTGGCGGTAAACATGCCGGAGCAAGAGCCACAGGTAGGGCAGGCTGACTCTTCAATGGCTTTGCTATCCTCATCGCTAACATTGGGATTGGCACTTTGGATCATGGCATCGACTAAGTCTAATTTGATGATTTGGTCAGATAATTTGGTTTTACCAGCCTCCATTGGTCCACCTGATACAAATACCGTTGGAATATTTAAGCGAAGTGAGGCCATTAACATACCCGGCGTGATTTTGTCGCAGTTTGAAATGCAGATCATGGCGTCAGCACAATGTGCGTTAACCATATATTCCACTGAATCAGCAATCAGTTCCCGTGATGGTAAGGAGTAAAGCATCCCACCATGCCCCATAGCGATGCCATCATCAACGGCAATAGTATTAAATTCTTTGGCAATGCCACCAGATGCTTCAATTTGCTTGGCGACCAGTTGTCCAATATCTTTTAAATGGACATGCCCAGGTACAAATTGTGTGAATGAGTTAACCACCGCAATGATGGGTTTACCAAAGTCTTCATTTTTAACGCCAGTTGCACGCCATAATGCGCGGGCGCCAGCCATATTTCGACCTTCGACCGAGGTTGCTGAACGATATTTAGGCATTTCTTGCTCCCAATTTTTATGCAAGTAACCGTGTGTAACGGTTTATAGTTCTTTAAAATCTATCATCAAGTTAACAGCTATCCGCCAAATGAATTGGCGGATTTTGTTTTTATAGTTTATTTAATTGGATCTAACCAACCGTATTTATCTTCAGTGCTACCATTAAATAACCCAAAAAATGCTTGTTGAATTTGTTTGGTAATTGGACCACAACGACCAATGCCAATTTGAATGCGGTCAACACTGCGCACAGGGGTGATTTCGGCAGCAGTACCTGTCATAAACACTTCGTCGGCTAGATAAAGTGATTCACGTGATAGTATTTGTTCGCGAACTTCAATACCAATATCACGTGCTAGCGTTAATACCGCGTCGCGCGTAATACCCGGTAGTGCTGAAGATGATAAAACAGGCGTATATAAAATACCGTCTTTAATAATAAATAGGTTTTCACCAGCCCCCTCAGATAAGTGACCATGCACATCTAATGCAATACCTTCTTGGAAGCCATTAGCGCGCGCTTCTGAGCCGATTAATAATGATGATAAATAGTTACCACCTGCTTTAGCGGCTGCTGGAATGGTATTTGATGCAACACGATTCCAAGAAGATACCATAGCATCAATACCTTGATCTAATGCTTCTTCACCTAAATAGGCGCCCCATGGAAATGCGGCAATCATAACATCAGTTTTATAGCCAGCAGGTGGGTTAACGCCCATGCCTACATCACCAATAAATACGAGTGGGCGAATGTAAGCGCTTTCTAAATTGTTTTTCTTGATGACTTGGCGAGTCGCTTCCATGATTTCTTCAAGTGAATAAGGAACAGGAAAACGATAAATTTTGGCTGAATTTAATAATCTTTGTGCGTGTTCTTTATGACGAAATATTGCAGGTCCTTTATGTGTATTATAACAACGAACACCTTCAAATACCGATGTACCATAATGTAAGGCATGCGACATCACATGTACTTTGGCGTCTGCCCATGGAACCATTTCACCATTTAACCAAATATAATCAGATTTTGTTGTCGAACTCATTGTGTTTTCCTCTTCAATTTTACTATTTGATAAGCATGTATTTTGCTTTAGATATTTTTGCTTTAACGGTCAAGCATTATACTATACTTTTTTGTTTATTTAACGGCTAAAATGTTTGCTGCTTTATTTTAACTTATTGTTTAGTAATAAGTTGTTGTTGAAAGCTTTTATTCAATCGTTATCACATCCTCTAATTTTTCGACTTGCTTTTGTAATGTCGAAAGCCATCTTTCAGTTGTTAAAGTGATGTTTAGAATCAATAGGTTATTTTCAATAGTTTGCATTTGCATTGATGTAATGTGCCCACCACGATGACGGAGCACCCGTAATATACGCTCAAGCGATCCCAATTTGTCATAAGCTTTTATGGTCAATTGATGTTGTATTTGTTCGTTCATCACTTACTCCTTACCACTTTTATCTAACATGTTTTCGTTAGCCGCTCCTGGTGGTACTAAAGGCCATACGTTTTCTAATTCGTCTATGCATACATGCAAAAGGTAAGCACCGGTTGAATTGAACAAGTTATCAAGTGCTGTATTGATTTGTGATTTTTTACTGATACTTTGCCCCGGTATGTCAAACGCTTTGGCTAACATTAAAAAGTCTGGATTGTCTGATAAATTGGTTTCACTATATCTTTCGTTAAAAAATAACTCTTGCCACTGGCGAACCATGCCTAAGCGTTGGTTATCAATTAATACAATTTTTATTGGTAATTTTTTACGTTTAATCGTGGTTAATTCTTGGACATTCATCATAAAAGATCCATCACCTGATACGCAAATCACACAATCAGTTGGTCTTGCCATTTGTGCGCCAACTGCCGCAGGTAAACCAAAGCCCATTGTGCCAAGCCCACTTGATGTAATAAAGTTTTGTGGATGATTAAAACGCATATGCTGGGCTGTCCACATTTGGTGTTGCCCAACATCTGTTGTGATAATGGTGTTGGCCAATTTACGTTCCGAAATCATTTTTAATAATGTTGGGGCGTAAATAGCTTCACCTGGGTGATCGTAACGAGTTGGGTGTTGAGCTTTTAGTTCTTCAATCTTTTGGTGCCAAGCCTGTATCGATACGCTTTGATTAAGCAATGGTAATACCTGCTTTATGTCACCTTGTAATCCTAAGTGGCTTTGGCGTAATTTATTGATTTCGGCTTGATCAATATCGATATGAAGCACTTTAGCATGCCGCGCAAATTCATTAAGATTACCAGTCACCCTGTCATCAAATCGAACGCCTAGGGCAATTAATAAATCGCACTCTTGCACTGCTAAGTTCGCCGCTTTAGCTCCGTGCATACCAATTAATCCTAAATAATAAGGATTATTAATATCCGCAACACCAAGCCCTTTTAATGTTGATACACTTGGGATTTGTGTAAACGTCATAAAGTCTCTTAGCTCAGATATTGCACCAGACAGCCCAACACCGCCACCAATGTAAAGTACTGGCTTTTTGGCTTGGACAATCATTTCTTTAGCGTGTTTTATATCACTAGGCCAGATTGGGTATAGTTGAGTTTTATCTTGAGTGGTTTTTAATGAGTATGGTGTTAAATATTGTTGATAGTCAAGGTTGGTAAGCTGTATATCTTTGGGAATATCAATCAATATTGGCCCAGGCCTGCCTGAGCAGGCTAAATTAAACGCCTGTTCTAAGGTATTTGGTAAGTCTTTGGCGTCGTCAATTAAGTAACTGTGCTTGGTGCAGGCTAGCGATAATCCTAAAACATCAACTTCTTGAAAGGCATCGGTGCCAATTAATTTGGTCGGTACTTGTCCTGTTATAGCAACAACAGGAACCGAATCAATTAAGGCATCAGCAAGACCTGTAATGATGTTAGTTGCACCAGGTCCCGATGTAGCGATGCAAACCCCGATTTTGCCAGTTGCACGCGCATAGCCAATGGCGGCCATAGCAGCTCCTTGCTCATGCCGACACAGTACATGTTCAATGCCGCCATCATAAAGTGCATCGTAAAGAGGCATAATTTGTCCACCAGGATACCCAAAAACGGTGGTTACGCCTTTTTCTTTTAAGGTTTTTACTATCCACTGTGTTCCTAACATTTATTCCTCACTTGTGCTTTTTTTGTTCAGTTGTTATTCATAAAAAAACCCCCGCTTTTGGGGAGCGGGGGTTTTTGAGTTATGTACGAACATATTTTTAATTCAAAAAACGCCCCCGCGTTGGAATAATGACCACGCTGACAATAATAATGTTGATGAGGACGAGTTTGAGTGAAAATTTCATAATGTTGTATAATTAACTTTTTTGGTCATTTTTAAAAACTATTTCTAACAAAATACTCGTTTTAAAAAAAAGTGCAACAGTTTTTTTAGCTTTTGTAATATGAAATGAAGAATTGATAAAAAAGTTTCAGTATTGAAAACAGCGATAGAGTAAAAGCGCTAAAAACATTTTCTTGATGGTGTTAACTATTGCTACGATATTAATTATAATAAAATCATTATAATTTAATTTAAATCAATTTGTTATCAATAAAAATAATTTGCTGTACTAAGCCTGTTATCACTAGCTTAATATATCGTAATTTGCTACACTTAATCAGGTGCAAGATTATGCAGCATTTATGGCTTTGGTATTAATGCTTTTATTGACCTCCACCAAGCCAATCATGGAAAGTCACCTTTTATCATTTAGTCGCCTAAAATTTTTATTCATTTAGTTTTTATGCATTTTGTTTTTATGCATTTAGTTTAAAAGTTTGGAGCAATGATATTGAGAAATACTATTAAGCTTTAAGAAATAAATATTCTAATTTTTTAGTATCGGTAAATATAATTTATTGAATTAGTTAGGTATTTTAAAGATATAAAATATGCTTAGCAATAGGATTTTGTGATCATTAATTAATTTTATTTAAGTTATATTGAATTTGTTTTCAAATACATGGTTAACTTAGGAGAAAATTATGAGCAAACACATCTATAATCCACTTACCAAATATCATCATACTAATTTCCCAAAACAAACACAGGCTGCCCCGGCTTTACAGTGCGAAATGACCCCAATTCCAGATTGTGGCGAAAAAAGTTATCAAGGTCACGGGCGCTTAGAGGGACGTAAGATACTTGTTACTGGTGGCGATTCAGGTATTGGTCGTGCAGCGGCAATTGCTTATGCTAAAGAAGGCGCTGATGTGGCAATAAACTACCTTCCAATTGAGCAAAAAGATGCAGAAGAAGTCGCCAAAGTTATTCAAGCATCTGGACGTAAAGCGGTGCTAATTCCTGGTGATTTAAGCGATGAAGCTTTTTGCAAAAAATTAGTTGATGAAGCGCACCATCAATTAGGTGGATTAGATAATTTAACCTTGGTTGCGGGTAAGCAAACTGCGGTTGAAGATATTATGGATCTCACAACTGAGCAAATTAAGAAAACCTTTGAAATTAATGTGTTTTCGCTTTTTTGGGTTACTAAAGCGGCGTTGGGTTATTTAAAACCAGGTTCAACAATTATTACTACTTCGTCCGTTCAAGCTTATCAGCCGAGTGGTAATTTATTAGATTATGCCGCCACCAAAACGGCCATTATTGCTTTTACTCGTGGTTTAGCTAAGCAATTAGCGCATAAGGGCATTCGTGTAAATAGCGTGGCACCAGGGCCTGTCTGGACTCCATTACAAATTTGTGGTGGTCAACCAAGTGATGTCATTCCAGAGTTTGGTCAACAAACCCCATTACAAAGAGCAGGTCAGCCAGTTGAACTTGCTGGTGTTTATGTACATTTAGCATCGGAAGAGTCAAGTTATACCACTGGCGAAACCTATGGCGTTACAGGTGGTATGCATATTAACTAATTGATATTTTTTACTGCAAAAGGTCGGACTTAAGTCCTTTTGCTATTAATGCTATATAATTAATGATTTAAAATCAACAGACTATTATGTATAAAATCATTATAGTCACAATATAAAAATAGAAAACCAAAAGGGAAATAAAATGAAAATTTTAAAAGTGATTACGCTAGCAATGTTAGGCTTTTTTTTAGTTAATTGTGATAATTCAAACTCAACAACTGATGATGTTAAACAAAAAAGTGAGCAAACAGGCTCAGAAATGAGTGATAAGGCAGGGCAATTAGACAGTGAAATGAGTGATAAAGCTGGGCAATTAGGTAGTGAAATTAGTGATAAAGCTAGTAAATTAGGTTCGCAAATTGAAGAGAAAGCCGAGCAATTAAGCTCACAAGTTAGTGATAAGACCAGCCAATTAAGTTCAAAAGTAAGCGAGCAAGCTAAGCAAGTTAGTTCAGCAGTTATTGATAAAGCTCAAGATTTGTATGAACAAACAAAATCTGAAAAGGATGATATGCTTAATAAGGTAAGAGAAGGTCATTATGGCGTTGCTCAAGATTTAATGCTTAAAGCGATCAAAACAAAATTACCGGCCACAATGGATTCAAGTACTACTTTAGTTGATGTATCAGCTGAGAATAATACTATTAATTATAAATATAATGTGAATAATATCACTAAAGATGCATTACAAAATGAAAGCACTCAAAAAGAGGTAAAAAACAACTTGATTGAGTTTTATTGTGGTGATAGTGCAAGTATGAAAACACTACGATTAGTCTTTCCACGAGGCGCTAACCATAATTACTATATCAATAATGATAAAGTTTTTTCAGTGGATGTAAAACCAAGTGATTGTGAAGATGATTAAATAGACTTTGATTAAATAAAAAATAGTAAAAATTGACTAATCACAAAAGGGCTAATCAAGCCCTTTTTAACGTTCTTCACTAATTTCAAGATAACTCAGGGTATAGCAAAAACAGCGCGCTAACAGGCGGCTATAGGCAGAGTTGAAAAGCAGCATTATCTTAATGTTAATAACGTATTTATAGCGTTTATAGCGACGAGCACAGTCTAATATTTTGACAAGAATCAATCACTCAAAAAAGTGAGTATTATGGATGATATGAGCAACTATCAATAATCGCATTTTGTAGTCATGCATGGGAGAGTTCATCTGTTGCGTTATATCTGCTTGTATCGATTTATTATTTAATTTATTTTTAGGATAAAAAAATCCAGTAATTTGATACTGGATTTGTAGTTTTTTTATTGTTTTTTATAAGTTAATCGGTTAATCAACTGGGTAAAAATCATTTGTAACACCGCTGTTATCGTCACTTTCGTGATCGTGGCTACTTGATCCTGGTATTGCTCTAGAGCGTTCGATAGGCACATAACTACCGCTTGGCGTTTCAACTTGGCATTCACCCAAAAAGATAGAATATTTGGTGTTGGCATGCATGCTTTCACCTCTAAAATAGCAGTGAGTTGCATTGTATAAATCAGTTCGGCAAAGCACAGCAATGATTAACCAAACAATGAGTACAGCTAAAGATACCCATTTTAATTGTTTCCATATTAAGGACCAAAATCCAATTCCTCTAAAACGGCAGTAGCCTAAAATAAGTAATAGCGTTGCAATAAATCCTAAAAATTCGTATAACCAAAATAGCCACATAGTTGTCTCCCCACACTTTAGTGTGGTTGTTATTTTATACTAACTTTTCTTATACATCTATACACTTGCAATGATGTTTATTGTTACATCCACGATCCGTTACGGATGATACCAACAGCAAGTCCTTCAATGGCAAAGTTTTGTTGTTCTAAATCAACTTCAATTGGTGAAAACTCTTCATTTTCGGCAATTAAACGGACATGCTTACCTTTGCAAGATAAACGTTTAACGGTGACTTCGTCATCAATGCGAGCAACAACGATTTGACCATTTTTAACGTCTTGAGTTTTGTGTACTGCTAATAAGTCACCATCTAATATTCCGATATCTTTCATTGACATGCCATGCACTCTTAATAAAAAGTCGGCATGAGGTTTAAACAGTGAAGGATCGACTTGGTAATGGCTTTCGATATGCTCTTGCGCTAGTATTGGTGATCCTGCGGCAACTTGACCAATAAGCGGTAAACCTTCAAAATCATTTTGTTCAACAGGAGTTTCAAGCAAAAGGCGGATACCTCGTGAAGATCCTGCAATCATTTCAATAGCTCCTTTTTTAGCTAAAGCTTTAAGGTGTTCTTCGGCCGCATTAGCGGATCGAAACCCTAATTTTTTGGCGATTTCGGCACGCGTTGGTGGCATACCTGTGGTTTGAATGTTGTCTTTTATTAGATCATAAATTTGTTGCTGACGTGCGGTTAGTGGCCTCATTATTTTTTCCTGTTTTTATATACAGATACATGTAATTATATACAGCTAGTGATATAAAACAACTGTTTTATTTAATTTATTTTATAATCGTGGATAAATTTTTCGAATTATAGCTATTATGTACTATTTGGATGAATAGTTTTGTTAGCTGAATTATTAACTCAAGCTTATGGTTTGAGTTACATAATCAATCTACTTGTATGCTATAATAACTTAATATTTTTGTTGGATTGGAATTGACTTTATGCCTTATGTTGTTGCTTTAAGTGGCGGTATTGCCAGTGGTAAAAGTACTATTGCCAATTTGTTTGCTAAATTAGGTGTGCCTGTTATCGATGCAGACATTATTGCAAGGCAAGTTGTGCAAGTTGGTAGCGATGCGCTTAACCAAATTGTTAAGCACTTTAGCCAAGAAATTTTGCTTGCCAATGGCGAACTCGATCGCAGTCAGTTACGTGAGATTATTTTTAATAATGATCATGAACGCCTTTGGCTTAATCATTTACTGCACCCCATAATTCAACAAGAAACTCAAAAACAAATTGCTAGGCAAAATTCAACATATGTTATTTGGGTTGTGCCACTATTGATTGAAAACAATTTACACACATTAGCAGACCGCGTATTAATAATCGATGCCCCGATCTCGTTACAATTGGCGCGATTAATAGAAAGGGATAATATTAGTCAATCACTAGCTAAAAAGATGATAGGATCGCAAGTATCTTTGCAAAAACGCTTATCTTATGCTGATGATATCATCGTTAATGATGATAATTTTACGTCGCTAACTGTGCAAGTTGATCAATTGCATCAACAATATTTACATAACTTTAATGGTAAGATTTAGATAGATGAATGACATTATTTTTGAACATCCATTAAATGAAAAAATGCGTACTTGGCTCCGTATTGAATTTTTATTAAATCAATTAAATACACATTGTCATTTTGATCAGAATAACGCATTGCTTTTTTTTCATGCATTGTCCGAACTGTTAGAAATTATTGAGCGTAATGATGTTAAAGGCGATTTGACTAAAGAACTTGAATCGCAAAAACAAAAGTTAACTTTGTGGCTAACTTTTGATTGTGTTGATCATGATCTCATTAATGAATTGATCCACCAGTTTGATTGTTTTTCAGCTCAATTTAATGAGATAGGACGCTTGGGACAGCCATTAAGAGATGATCGTTTTATTACTGCTATTCGCCAACGTTTGATGATTCCAGGTGGGTGTTGTAGTTTTGATTTGCCTTCGTTCCATTTGTGGCTCAAAATTTCACAAGAAAAGCGCGATATTCAAGTCAAAAGTTGGTTAGAGCACTTGTCAACGCTGGATAAATCTCTAACATGCTATATGCAACTAATTAGGCAAATGGGCGAATTTAAGCGATTTGTTTGTTTTAACAATTTTTTTCAAGAGACTAATGGTGATGTAAACTTGGTTCGGATTCGAGTTTCGTTAGATAAAAATGTGTATCCACAAGTATCAGGTCATATGTCGCGCTTTAGTATTCGTTTTTTATCGCTAGATGTTTGCGATAACGTCAACACCGATGAGCTTGAATTTGAATTAGCTTGCTGTTAGTACTATTAAATACTGATTATTGAAAAAGAAAGAGTCGAAATGAATAAAAATACAGCTATATTTGTTAATTGCCCAACTTGTCAAAAAAAAGTGGAATGGAATAATGATAGTCTTTATCGTCCATTTTGCAGTAAACGCTGCCAACTTATTGATTTAGGTGATTGGGCAACTGAAGCGCACCGCATCTCCGATAAAGATAGCACCGAACAAGATCTCTGGAGCGAAGAAGATCTTACTGATTTTGCAGGTAGACATTAATGAAGATCCTAGGCATTGAAACCTCGTGCGATGAAACAGGCATCGCCATTTATGATGATATTCATGGTTTGATTGCAAACCAACTTTATTCTCAAGTTAAATTACATGCTGATTATGGTGGCGTTGTGCCTGAGCTTGCTTCACGCGATCATATACGCAAAACAGTGCCGTTAATTCAAGCCGCATTAAAAGAAGCTAATTTAGATTCAGCTGATATCGATGGAGTAGCTTATACGGCAGGCCCTGGTTTGATCGGTGCTTTGATGGTTGGTGCATCAATTGGACGCTCGCTTGCTTATGCATGGAATGTGCCAGCTATTGCAGTGCATCACATGGAAGGGCATTTGCTTGCACCAATGCTTGAAGATAACCCACCTGAATTTCCATTTGTTGCCTTATTAGTTTCTGGCGGGCATACACAGCTTATTAGCGTTACAGGTATTGGTCAATATGAACTTATTGGTGAATCCATTGATGATGCTGCTGGTGAAGCTTTTGATAAAACAGCTAAATTACTTGGGTTGGATTATCCTGGTGGCGCAAAATTGTCAAAGTTAGCTCAACAAGGCAATGCGTCACGTTTTTCGTTTCCTCGCCCAATGACCGATAGGCCAGGGCTTGATTTTAGCTTTTCGGGGCTAAAAACTGCGGCGGCTAATACTATTTATCAGCATAGCACAGAGGGCTGCGAGCTTGACAGCCAAACCAAAGCGGATATTGCGCGAGCCTTTGAAGATGCTTTAGTTGATACTTTATTAATTAAATCACGTCGAGCGCTTGATCAAACGGGCTTTAACCGTTTAGTCATTGCTGGTGGTGTTAGTGCTAATAATACCTTGCGTGATAAATTAACTTGGTTGATGCAACAGCGTAAAGGTCAGGTTTATTACCCAAGACTTGAGTTTTGTACCGATAATGGCGCTATGATTGCCTATGCAGGTATGATTCATTTAAAAGCGAAGCAGTATTCAGATTTGGCTATTAATGTTAGACCAAGGTGGCCACTTAACGAGCTTAGTGTGGTGAATGAGTAATTGTGGTTTTAATTTTATTGATAAAGCAATAAAAAGCGGGAATAAGTTCCCGCTTTTTAGCTTAAATAATCAGTTTACTTATTATTAATTTGTTGTATTTGGCTCGATGACTATTCTGTTTTTTCCGAATTAGTATTTTCAGCGCCTATTTTTCCTTCAGCGAGTTTTCTGATGTTATTGTTGATGCTAAATAATACACAAAGTAATTCGAAACCAATACGAGTTGAAATAAAGCCTACAACAAAAGTGATGATACCAGTGAAAAACGCAACTATTCCTGCGGCAGCACTATAGGAAAATATAGCAAAACTACCTATTATTATGCTTAATGCACTAAAGCCAACAAGTACTAAAGCAATCCAATATACGATAGTGATAAATACAGGTGTCATCATTTTATCAAAGAAAAAAAAGTCTTTGATGGAAATATCTTTAAAATTTATTTTTTTGTTCATTTTATTTCCTTATTGAAAGGGGGATTAATTTTTAACTTCTATTTTTTCTAATTTGCGTATACAGTTATATGTCTTTAAAGCTGTAAGGCGTGATTATTGTAACATGAAATTATTTTGAGATTAACTTATGAAAACTTATATTCTGGGCAAAGATGCTGCCCTTGAAGATTCAATTAATTATTTTCAGCAACAATTAGCAAAATATGATTTAGATGTAAAAGAAGCTTCTTGGCTTAATCCTGTACCGAATGTATGGTCAGTGCATATTCAAAATACAAAATGCCCCTTGTGCTTTGCTAATGGTAAAGGTGCAAGCAAAAAAGCGGCGTTAGCATCGGCTTTGGGTGAGTATTTTGAGCGGTTATCTACTAATTACTTTTTTTCCGATTTTTATTTAGGAAAACAAGTAGCAAATGCTGATTTTGTGCATTATCCGACCGAAAAATGGTTTACCATTCCTGAGGATAATTCCTTACCTAAAGGATTATTAACCCCAAACTTGCTGAAGTTTTATGATCCGGATAATGAACTATGTGCAACCGATTTAGTCGATTTACAATCAAGTCATGGCGAGCGGGGTATTTGTGCCTTACCATTTGAGCAACAATCCGATAAGCAAACGGTTTATGTGCCAGTTAATTTAATTGCTAATTTATATGCATCTAACGGTATGTCAGCGGGCAATACTCGAAATGAAGCACGCGTGCAGGGGTTATCAGAAATTTTTGAACGTTATACCAAAAACAAAATCATAGCCGAAGCAATTAGCTTACCTCTAATTCCAACCGAAGTGATTAACCGGTACCCAGCTGTTTTGGCTGCCATCAGCGCACTTGAAAGTGAAGGTTTTCCGCTTTATTGCTTTGACGCCTCATTGGGTGGTGAATTTCCCGTGATTTGTGTTGTGTTGTTTAATCCGCAAAATGGAACGTGTTATGCGTCATTTGGTGCACATCCAAATTTTGGAGTTGCCTTTGAACGAACCGTCACCGAGCTATTACAAGGGCGCAGTTTAAAAGATCTTGATGTGTTTTCTCCGCCAAGTTTTGATAATGATGAGATAGCGGATCTTAGTAATTTAGAAACGCACTTTATCGATTCAAGTGGCTTGATTTCATGGGATCTATTTAAAGAGCAAGCCGATTATGAATTTGTAGATTGGGATTTTTCGGGTACCACAGATCAAGAGTTCACTAATTTAATGTCTATTTTCAAGCGCCACAATACAGAAGTACTCATCATGGACTATGAGCATCTGGGCGTTTATGCTTGTCGTATTTTAGCTGTTGGCATGTCCGAAATTTACCCGCCGGAAGATCTGTTACTTGCCAATAGCAACATGGCAATTGGTCTACGCGATCTTATTTTGTCATTACCTTATAAGAAATTTAGCACAAAACAGTATTTGGCAATGATTGAACAGCTTGATAATGAAGGTCTGGATGATTATGCGCGTGTTCGTGAATTACTGGGCATTGCAACCGGTAGCGATAATGCTTGGTTAACATTGCGAATTGGCGAATTAAAGGCGATGCTGGCCTTGGCAGGTAAAGATTTAGATCAAGCACAACAATGGATTGACTGGACGATTGAAATGAATGCTTCGATATTTACACCAGCACGTAATCATGCCTATCGTTGCTTGCAAACACTGGTTAATTTTATGATTGAACGTGATCCTCAAGCATTTACTCAATACCAAAATGCATTTAGCAAAATGTATGGAAAAGATTGTGTTGATGAAATGTGGCAATATGCCAATGGTGAAAAAACATTTTTTGGCTTGGCGGATTTTGCCTCAGTCGATGAACTAGCCAATAACAATTTAGAGCAGTTTGCAATGCATCAAAAGTTGTTAGCCGTGTATCATAAATTACATCAAGCGATGCTATAGCATCGCTATTAAAATTCCACCGAATCAATTCGGTGGAATAGTTAAATTTATCTGTTTATTTGTCTAACTCGCTGATTTAACTAAAAAACATAAAACAAAAACTTTAATAAAATCAATAGGTTTTCTGAACGATTTTTGACTTAAGATTTAAGTATTAAAAACAAAATCGAAATCTTTCGCTTGTACTTTTGCTAAGCGATTAGTTCAATTTATTGGGATAAAAAGAAAAGAATAAAAAGTCTTGTTTACAGGTAGTTTTACAGATAGTTACCCAACGCATCGATTTAACTAAAAAAATACAAAACAAAAACTTTAATAAAATCAATGGGTTTTCTGAACGATTTTTGACTTAAGATTTAAGTATTAAAAACAAAATCGAAATCTTCCGCTTGTGCTTTTGTTAAGCGATTAGTTCAATTTATTGGGATAAAAAGAAAAGAGTAAAAGTTTTTTACAGGTAGTTTTACAGATAGTTGCCCAACGCATTGATTTAACTAAAAAACCAGAAAATAAAAACTTTAATAAAATCAATGGTTTTTCTGAACGATTTTTGGCTTAAGATTTAAGTCTTAAAAACAAAATCGAAATCTTCCACTTGTGCTTTTGTTAAGCGATTAGTTCAATTTATTGGGATAAAAAGAAAAGAGTAAAAGTTTTTTACAGGTAGTTTTACAGATAGTTGCCCAACGCATTGATTTAACTAAAAAACACAAAACAAAAACTTTAATAAAATCAATAGCTTTTCTGAATGGTTTTTGACTTAAAGTTTAAGTGTTAAAAACAAAATCGAAATCTTCCGCTTGTGCTTTCGTTAAGCGATTAGTTCAATCTATTGGGATAAAAAGAAAAGAGTAGATAGTAGAAAACCACCAAGGTAATTTGCTATCAACTGCGATAACAATCCCCCGTTCTTTAGGGGGAATATCAATTAAGCTTGCCTTGCGAACTCACTGGCTTGTTTAACCAATTCGGCAGAAGGTGTTACGCCAGTGTATAGCACAAATTGTTCTAATGCCTGTATTGTTGCAACATCTGCTCCAGAAATAATGATTTTATTTAGTTTTCTAGCATATTTTATCATGGGTGTTTCAACTGGCAATGCAACCACATCAAAAACAATATCGGCGTTGTTTATCATGGGTTGAGGAAAAGCTAATTCATCAGCTTCAACCCCACCAAGCATCCCAATTGGAGTGACGTTAATAATTAATTTCGCTTGCTGTGGTAATATGTCCTGCTCGTTTTTTACCCATGTGTAGTTGTATCGTTTGGCTAAAGCTTCACCTTTGAGTTGGTTACGCGCAACAATAATGCCATTTTTAAATCCGGCATCATAAAAAGCCCCAATCACCGCGTTAGCCATACCACCACTACCTTTTAAAACAAAGGGCGTAGTATGATCAATTTTATTGGCTGTAATAAGTTTAGCAACAGCAATATAATCTGTATTATAAGCTTTTAAGTGATAGTTGGTATTAACAATGGTATTCACCGATTGAATCGATTTTACCGAATCATCTAATTCATCAATAAACTCAATACAAGCTTCTTTATAAGGCATTGAAATGGCACAACCTCGAATAGCTAAGGCCTTAATGCCATAAATTGCATCTTTTAAATTATTAGTAGTAAAGGCTTTATATAAGTAATTAAGATCAAGTTTTTCATATAAATAATTATGAAACCGAGTACCAAAATTGCTTGGCCTTGCTGAAAGTGACATACAAACCGTGGTATCTTTATTAATAATTCTTGCCATTTTTACTATTCCTTGTGATGATAAAGGTATGTTTTAGTTTTATTTTAACACTTTATTCAGTGGTTTTTTAGTTATGGTTGCCAATAATACCGGACCAAAGATTATTCAAGAGAAAAAAACGGTGAGTGCCATGCTCTATTTATATTGTCATAAACAGCATAATAGCAAAAATCATCAGTTATGTAATGAATGCAACGATCTGTTGCAATATGCTATGCAACGTTTAACAATGTGTCGCTTTGGTGAGAATAAAACGACGTGTGAACAATGTCCTAAGCATTGTTATCGTAAAGATTATAAACAAAAAATAAAGCAAGTCATGCGGTTTTCTGGTCCAAGAATGATGATTTATCATCCTATCATGGCATTGCGACATCTTTATAAAAATTTGTTGAGTAAGTAGTTTGTTAGCTAACAGTTACTATGCGGTAAATCGCATAGTAACAATTACAGTAATCATTTATGATGTAAATAGTGCTTATCGTGTTAAGTTTTCTATTTTTAAAATTTTATGCTAGCACTCACTATAGCGTGAAATTTTGCAGCGGGTATGCTTTCGTAGGCGGTTGTGTAGTTTTTATTTAATATATTGTTGATATCTAAACCAATTTTATATTGCCGATTATCGCCAAATGCCGTGCTGGTAGATAAATTTAATGTTGACCAACCACGATAACGATAAACCGACGAATCGCTACGCTGAGTTGCATTGCTGGCAAATCGCATAAATAGATCTGAATCAAAATCGAAGTGATCAAAATAGGCGGTGTGTTTTACGCCAACACTGCCAGTAAAGCGTGGGTTACCTGAATCATATGTAGTATATTTGTCAGTTTTAATCTGGCGACGTAGATAATTGCCTTTAATATAAGGGGTAAAAGCTAAATCAAGGTATTCAATACTCAATTCTAAACCATGGGTTTTGGCTTTGTTGGCATTATTGTAATAATTAAAATTAGCCCCTGATGCGCCGTCGCAAATTGCAGAACCATTGCAACTTATTTCTGTAATATAGTTTTTAGCCGCTGAATAGTAAATGGCCGTATCAACTAACCATTTACTATTATTATAACGTAATCCAATTTCGTAATTATTTGACTTTTCCGCTTTTAATTTTGAGTTTCCATAAAGTGTTTGGCTTGCTGCTGAAGTTACAGCATAAAGATGAGAAAGCGTCGGGTAAACATAGCCTTGTGCAAAAGAGGCTCTTAATTGCGCATTTTTAATGCCAGAATAAGTTAATCCAGAAGACACAACAAAGTTATTATCACTGTCTTTCTTTTTACTATCAATTTTGTGTGTTACTAATGGTTGTCCGATTGTTGGGATTTTATTGATTGAGCTTGAACCATGCTTAAGTTTTGATGTTACCCAATATTGGCGAGCTCCTATATTCCATGATACATCATCAGTGATAGCCCAGTCGTTTTGAGCAAATAGCGAAAAGCTCAATTGTTGCCATTTATTGGCTAAATATTTGTGCTGAGTATAACTGGCTCTTGGCGACGGCATTTTTGCTACAACCGTATTATGTGAATGTTGATCAACATTGTCTTGTTGATATTGTGAGCCCATAATCAATTTCATATCTTCATGTAGAACAAAATCAGATTGGAATGTCATGCCATACGTTTTTTGTTCATCATTTGTGGCGGTATGGGTGTTGACATTCATTATCGGGCGTGGTGACACGACAACATGATTTATAAATTGTCGATTTAATTTTTGTACATAAGCATCGTAATGGATTTTTTTCAGGAATGGGTTATCAAGATCATAGTCATAAAATAGCCCCATTTTTTCACGTTGTAATTTAGGTAATTTAACAGAAAAATCCTTAATTGAAGGTGAATTATCATCTTTAGCAAAATAGGTTTTAGTATCAAGCTGGTAACGATCAAGTGAAAGCCCAAATTTATGTTTGTCGATATTAAGCCCAAACCATGAACTTAAGCTCTCATTATCGAAATCAGTATTGTGCAATTTACCTTGATAGGCTTTACGATCGTTATTTTTAGCGTTAGAGCCGCTAATTCTATAATCAAAAATACTATCGATGGTGCCATTAACGGTACCCATTTCGGTAAAGCCATCGGTGGATTGGTTATAAACAAGTTTAACATCGCCATTAAGCGGAGCGTTGTTTTTGCTCCCTTTACGTGTAATAAAGTTAACGACACCACCAATAGCCTGTGAGCCATAAAGAACGGAATGCGGACCTTTAATCACTTCTATTCGTTCAACGGATTCCATATCAATTAATACACCAGCACCAGAACCATGTCCTGAGCGGTGATATGTTACTTCTTGCCCATCAATTAACATTAAAATTCGCGCTGGAGCTTCGCCTCTGATCGTAATTTGCTTACGTCCAGCTAGTGAATTATCAGTAATTTCAACACCTGGAATATCACGTAACGCTTCGACAACAGAATCACCATTTTGTTTTTCGATATCATCACGATTAATTACGTTAACTGATACCGAACTATCCCATATGGTTTTTTCATTACGATCTGCGGTCACTATAATTGTGTCTTGTGGGGAAGTTCGGTTTTCTGCCGCAAAAGTATTTGTGCTTAGGTAAAGGCTTAGTAGTGTAATATATAATGTTGGCTTAATATAAATTTTTGAAGTAGCTAATTTCATTGTTTATTTTATCCTATACTAGCAAAAAGTTATTCAAATGATAATCTAAATAATAATCATTATCATTTGATATGTAAATAAAAAGCTTTGTAAATCAAAAAAGGCTTAACCTATTAATAGATATGTATAAAAATAAAAATTTGTTATTATGACAAACAGAATTTAAAATAGTCATTCAATCAAAATTCAGGTAAGTACATGTCTATTGCAGTTGTTGAAGTTAACCGTCAATCAGTTATTCATAATGTTGAATATCTTAAAAGTGTAGCGCCTAATAGCCAGCTAGTTGCCATCATTAAAGCCAATGCTTATTCACACGGAATAAAAGAAATTGCACAGTTGTTATGTGATAAAGTCGATTATTTAGGGGTATCGAGAATTTCCGAAGCAATCGCGTTGCGCAATAATGGCATTAATGCGCCTATCGTGGCTTTGGAAGGTTTTTTCCCTCACGAAAGCATTGATGATTTGATTGATTTTAATATTCAACCTGTTATCCACAGTAAATGGCAAATCGATGCGCTGTGTTGCTCTCCTTTGAGTGAGCAAATTATTCCGTGGTTTAAACTTGATACAGGAATGCATCGGTTAGGATTTTGTATTGACGAGGCTAAAGCTGAATTTTATCGTTTAGCTCGTTGTTCAGTGGTTTGCAAGCCAATTAATATTATGAGTCATTTTAGTTCGGCCGATGATCTCACTTCTGAACAAACGTTAAAGCAAATAGCGCTATTTGATCAGTTTATTGCTTCAATTGATGACAAATCACTGATTGGAAAGCGTTCGCTTGCTGCATCAGGTGGCACATTGGCTTGGTCAAAAGCACATTATGAGGTGGTTCGCTCTGGAATTGCTTTATATGGCGTCTCGCCCTTTGAGGCGCCAGTTGCGGGGCTTAAACCAGCCATGACATTTAAATCTGAATTAATTGCAGTACGAAAACACAAAAAAGGGGAATCTGTTGGTTATGGGCAAATTTGGCGTAGTCAGCAAGATACCTTTCTTGGCGTCGTTGCGATGGGTTATGGCGACGGTTATCCTCGAAGTATTCCACAAAATACCCCAGTTTTGATTAATGGACGGAAAGTCCCCATTGTTGGCCGAGTCTCAATGGATATGATTGTGGTTGATTTGGGAATAAATAGCAGTGAAAAACTTGGTGACGAAGTCATATTTTGGGGACCTGAACTCCCTGTCGAGGAAATCGCTGAGCATACAGGTATAAGTGCTTACGAGTTAATAACACGCTTAACTTCACGCGCAAAAATTCATTATAGTAGATAAATAAGTTATGATTAAAAAAATATTTTTATACACTCTACTCCCCCTAGTATTAATTGTGGGAGGCTCAATGACTATTGGCTATTATTTTTTACACCAGTTTTCTCAACAGCAAATGCAAGTAAATGATGAAAATCAGATGTTTATTTTGAAAAAAGGCACATCTATGCATCAATTAGTTGCCCAAGTAAAAGAAAGCAAGTTAATGCAACAAGCTTATTTGTTACCTTATTTGTGTAAGCTAAATCCGTCATTAAAATCAATTAAAGCTGGCTCTTATCAATTACACCCACATATGACTGTTGAGGAGTTTTTGAAATTGTTAGTGTCTGGCAAAGAAAGTAATTTTTCAATTCAATTCATTGAAGGTAAACGCGCTAAAGACTGGTTGAAAGTAATTCAAAATACGCCTTACATTCAGCAAACTTTAGTAGGTAAAACAGATGAAGAAATAGCGAAGTTATTAGGTATTGACGGATCTATTGAAGGTTGGTTATCGCCCGATACTTACCGTTATACGGCAGACACGTTAGATATCAATATTCTCAAACGTGCGCATATGACGATGAAAAGTAATCTACAAAAAATTTGGGATAATCGAGATAGCAACTTACCGTATCAAACACCTTATGAATTATTGATTATTGCATCAATAATTGAAAAAGAAACAGGCGTCAGTTCTGAGCGAGCTAATGTGGCTTCAGTATTTGTTAATCGCTTAAATGCCAAAATGAAGTTACAAACTGATCCAACAATTATTTATGGTTTAGGTGATAATTATAAAGGTACTATTAGACGTGTCGATTTGACTGATACTGAAAATCCTTATAATACTTATGTTATTGAAGGATTACCGCCAACGCCAATCGCCATGCCAAGTCTTGCCTCGCTTGAAGCTGCGGCACACCCAGCTAAAACTAATTATCTGTTTTTTGTTGCTAATGGAACTGGTGGGCATACGTTTTCAAGTACTTACAGCAATCACCAGCAGGCGGTGAATGAGTATCGCCGAATGACTAGCGGTGGGAATTAGCGTTTTAAAAACAGCGTTAAATATAATTAACTCTGTAAAAGTATTTTATTTAAATACGTTCACTTTAACCATTACCGCATATTAATGCGGTAACTTTTTATGATTAAATCAATTAATTCATCAAGTTGCTTAATTAGAGAAAGTAGATGATTAACATTTTGTTTTTGCTCTTTTAGCGCTTCTTCAAAATAAGGATGCAAGGCAAATTGAGGTAAATTAGCTTTGGCATCAATTAGTGCTTGCATGCGTGGAATAAAAACCCATTGTAACCATTCGTGTGGTTGCATTGTGTCTAGAGCAAAGGGTTCTTGACTTAAAAAGGCATCTGGGTTTGGTGGCATTGTTTGCCATAAATTGATTTTTTGTAATTCTTTAGTTATTTTTTGAAGTTGATTCAGTAGCATATACTCTTGTGATTGTTGCATTAGCAAACTTTGATAATATTGCCAATCGAAACAAGGCCCTGGATCTGTTTTACGATCAGGGGCAATATCGCTATGCCCAGCAATATTTTCAATAGCATAGTGTTGTTGAAGTAATAAAGTGATTTTTGCGAGCTGTTGATATTGTATGCTAGTAAAGCTATCGGTATCGCATCCTTCCATTTCAATACCAATTGAAAAATCATTACAATTTTCTTGGCCTTCAAATACTGATTTTCCTGCATGCCAAGCGCGTTTATTGAATGGAACAAATTGAATAATTTCGCCATCACGCCGAATAAATAGATGACTTGACACTTTAAGTTGATAAATCGAAGCAAAGTACGGGTGCTCCTCAGGATTAAGTTGCCCTGTAAATAGCTGTTCAACATAAGGTCCGCCATATTCATTGGGCGGTAAGCTAATATTATGGATAACAAGTAGCGATATCGGCTTATTGATTGGTCGTTCATCATAAAAAGATGAAATAACTTGCTTAACACCCTGTAACCAACCATTAACAATTTTTAAGGACATATTGACTCCAACTTATCTGATCCGATGCCTAAATATTTTTGCGATCAGCTTCTCATAGCTTGCACATTTAAAGTAATAACTCATTGTGTTATGGATTTTATTTTCCACGCTTAACACTTCGTTATTATTCCACTTTTTTGTTTTGCTATAAAGACTCTTTCTATTGAATCATTCATTGATATTTTGAGGTATTTATGTCTAAACAAGCGGGTTTTACTTTATTTGAACTGATGATTGCTATTATTGTGATTGCTATTTTAACGGCTATTGGTGTGCCTGCTTATCAAGGATATGTAAAAAAAGCCGCGTTGACAGATATGTTGCAAATCATGACATCATATAAAACAGCCGTCGAAATCTGCGCAGTAGAACAAGGCAGTTTAACCAACTGTAGTAGTGGTAATAATGGTATACCGGCAAGCCGAACGTCTAATTATGTCACATCAATTACGGTCAATAACGGCGTTATTACCTTAGTTGGAACCAGTGCTTTAACTGGATTAACGGCCACATTAACACCAACAGTAAGTGCTACCCACGGTAATTTAGATTGGCACCGAGTTTGTACGACATCGCCAGCCGATGCTAGTTTAACCAGTGCTTGTGAAGATATTTTCAAATTTTGATGTTAACTCTTTAATCTTTTATGGATAAGGAAGCGCTTTTATGCAAGAAGATCAGCTCATTGAAAGTATTGACAAATTATTGCTTGAAGCATTAGATAAGCGAGCTTCGGATATTCATTTTGAGCCTTACCAGCATAGTTATCGTATTCGCATGCGTATTGATGGGGTTTTACATGATATGTTGTCACCACCTCTTGCGTTGGCTAAACAAATAACCGCAAGATTAAAAATTATGTCTAAGCTAAATATTGCCGAGCACAGATTACCGCAAGATGGTCAATTGAACATTGGTCGTTATACTATGCGTATTGCCACCTTACCGGTAATGAATGGTGAAAAAATAGTTTTAAGAGTTATGGATAATCATGAATCTGAACTAACCATTAATGATTTGGGATTAACAGATGAAGATCTTTTTCTATTCAAACAAATTTTAGACTATCCACAAGGATTGATATTGGTGACTGGACCGACTGGAAGCGGAAAAACGGTCACGTTATATAGTGCACTAAAGCAATTAAATAAAATTGAGCGTAACCTTTGTAGTGTTGAAGACCCTATAGAAATTCCTCTTGAAGGTATTAATCAAACGGCAATTAATCCCAAAGCTGGATTGACATTTGGTATCGTATTACGAGCCTTATTGCGACAAGATCCTGATGTGATGATGATAGGTGAAATTCGCGATCGTGAAACTGCCGAAATTGCTATTCAAGCAGCACAGACAGGGCACTTAGTTTTATCAACTTTGCACACTAATTCTAGTATTGAAGCCATAACGCGGTTAAATCAAATGGGTATTGAAAATTATTTACTTTCATCGAGCCTAAAATTAGTTATCGCTCAGCGATTAGTCCGAAAGCTGTGCCCACACTGTAAGGTTAAGGCAAGTGAGCTAATTAGATTGGGTAAAGAGCAAATACCAAATTATCAAGCTTTAGGTTGCCCAAATTGTATTGGCGGTTATAAAGGGCGAATTGGACTATATGAATTTTTAGTTATTACCCCCGATATTCAAAAGCAAATATTAGCAAACCAAGTTATTTTGCCTTCAAATATGACGTCGTTGAAAATAGCAGGCCAAAATTTAATTAAACAGGGGATCACAACGTTAGCGGAATTAAATCGAGTCTTGGGAGATAAAGCATGAAAAGACTCTATTATTGGTATGATCTAGATTTTAATCAACACAAAATCATCGCTCAATCACAACAACTCGCTAAGCGTCAGTTATTACTGGAAGGTAAAATTGCTATTAAGATTAAAGCAGGCGCAATTATTACCGCACGCAGTTTTAACTGTGCTGATTTGCTAATAATTACCAAACAATTAGCTACTATGTTAAAAGCGGGATTATCTATTATTGATACATTACATTTGCTAGTCCAAGAACAACCTAAACCGCATTGGCAATATTTGTTATCTGATATCAAGCAACAAATCGCTAAAGGTGAAGCATTGTCCCATGCACTACACCAACATCATTCGGTGTTTTCTCCTTTATATTGTGAAATTATTGCAGTTGGCGAGTTAACAGGACAACTTGATGAGAGTTTTGAACAGCTAGCATTATTGCTTGAAAAATCAATCAAATTACAAAAAAGTTTTAAAAAAGCGGTGCGCTACCCTTTGTTTTTATTATCTGTTGCGATGATCGTCAGTTTAGTCATGTTGTTATTTGTGTTGCCAAAATTTTCAGATATTTATCAAGATTTCGATGCTGAATTACCTGCTTTTACTCAATGTATTATTGATTTTTCCAACAATTTGCAACAAAGTTGGTTAGTGTGGTGTATAGGAATTATGATCAGTTATTTTTGTTATCAACGCTATTTTAAAATGCGTTATCGACTTCAAATTGAAGCGATGATAATAAAATGCCCTATTGTTGGTAAGGTGGTTCAAACTAGTTGCTTAACCCAGATTTTTCAAACCATTGCTATCACCCAAAAAGCAGGTATACCATTATTAACAGGTTTAGCTGCAACAACGAATATCACTTATTACAGCCTTTATCGTAATAGTATTTTACAGATCATTGCGGGTATTGAACAAGGTTATTCATTTAGTCGTGTTTTACACCAGCAATTATATTTTCCTAATTTATGCTCACAATTAATTCACGTAGGTGAAGAGTCAGGCACATTGGATTTAATGCTTGATAAGCTAGCAACCTATTATCAAGAGCAAAATCAGACCTTAACTGATAACTTATCGCAAGCTTTTGAACCATTATTAATGTTTATATTAGCTTTGATTATTGGCTGTTTAATTGTAGCGATGTATTTGCCTATTTTTCAAATGGGCGAGGTGATTCACTAATGCTAATGTTTATGATCATCTGTTTGGGGCTTTGCATGGGTAGTTTTGTTTATGTTGCTTATTGTCGTTATTTGCCATCAATGTCTACATTTCAGTATTTATGTTGTATTAGCGTTCAGCGATCCGCTTGTCCACATTGTCATAATAAACTCGAGTTTTGGCAATTGTTGCCAGTTGTTTCTTGGTTTATCTTAAGAAGTCGTTGTTATAATTGCAATGCCAAGATTTCGTTACGCTATGTTAGTGTCGAATTATTTGTCGCTGGTTTATTTACTATAATCTATGTCGATAAAGGTATGCATTTTCAAAGTTACATCTTAATGTTTCTTGGCTGCTATTTTTTACTGCTGGCGTTGATTGATTTTAAATATTATTTATTACCTGATATGTTTACACAACCGTTGATGTGGGTAGGTGTTATGCTTGCCTATTTTAACATCACAAACCTTGAGTTAGCCGATGCTTTACTGGGCATTTTTTGGGGATATTTATTATTAAAAATACCTGCTACATTATTTTATTTAATCTCTAAAAAAGAGGGATTAGGTGGTGGGGATATCAAACTACTTGCCGCATTGGGAGCTTGGTTACCTTATACATTATTACCCCTGCTGTTATTTTTTGCTTCATCATTGGGGGTTGTGTATTATCTTTTTTTGCGATATGCATTCAATCAAAATCTTACAAAGATTATTCCATTTGGTCCTTTTTTATTAATATCGGGTTATGTGAACTATTATTATTTGTAGGGAAACATCGGCTGGTTTACATTTTATGATTACAATAACCTACTAAAAACTTATAAGGTGCTTTGTCGAAAATCGCTTAACCTTTTTGTCTTTTGAATCGCTAACTATGTGCTGATTATGCTATATCGCCATTTAAAGCACATATCACGCTTTCAGCTTACCCATTCATTTGAGAGCTGGCAGTTTTCGTGAATGTTTGATTGATATAATAGTCATCATACGTTATTCAACAAATAAATATAGTGGAGTCTCAATTAATCACCAAACGGTATAGAATCCTGAATATTTTTTACAAAAAATAGAGCCTAAAATGTAAATAGTTGTGTAAATATCCCATAGCGAGCACACTACTCATGTAGAAAATTACGCAGTCTGCTTTCGTGTTTGATATGCAATTACGTCAGGCTATTTAATTTCTATGAGATCTTTCTGCGTTATAAATGGACGAACAACATAAAACAGTTAGCCCAATTGGTGACGGTGATTTTACTTTATGGATATAAAGACTATATTCCTTGTCTGAGAAGATGTGTGATGCCTATTCATTACAGCCGTTTCTTGAATTACTGTAAATAACACGAGTAATTCCAGCATATTATTGTTACTTGAAATTGTTGTTAAAAAGTTTCAGGAAATCTTACTTTTCAGTCAATTTTTGTTAATCAATATTGTGTTAAAAGTGCATAAAGTTATTATTTTGTTCAAAATATGCAACATATAACCAAAATTGATATTCATAGTAAAAATAGTTATTTTTATAAAAGTGGGAATCACGTTATAGTGTTGATAAAAACAGCGTGTTATGCTGTAAGTTAGTTACCCATTAAGGAATCACTCATGATATCAAATAGTATTAATGATCTAAAAAGTGAAATGATAGCATGGCGTCATCATATTCACGCTCACCCCGAAACGGCTTTTGAAGAAGTCAAAACTACGCAATTTATTATCGAAAAACTGCAATCATTTGGTATTACTCAATTATATACGGATTTTGCGCCAACTGGCGTAGTTGGTGTTATTAAAGGCAATAAAGAAGGGCGATGGATTGCTCTGCGAGCTGATATTGATGCATTAGATATTATTGAAGAGAATAATATCAATTATTGCTCCACTATCTCAGGCAAAATGCATGGCTGTGGTCATGATGGGCATACGGCAATATTATTAGGTACAGCCAAATATCTTAGTGAACATCGTGATTTTTCTGGCACAGTTGTTGTTATTTTTCAACCCGCTGAAGAAAATGAGGGTGGCGCTCGTGTTATGGTTGAAAATGGTTTATTTGATAGGTTTCCTATTGAAGCTGTATATGGTATTCATAATCAACCTAATATGCAGTTAAATCACTTTTACATTAACCACGGTCCAATGATGGCATCATATGATGTATTTGAAATTAAAATAACGGGTATTGGCGCGCATGCAGCAGCTCCTCATTTAGGTAAAGATACTATTTTAACGGCTACTCAGATTGTGAATGGTTTACAGAGTATTGTTAGCCGTAATGCTGATCCACTTAGCTCATTAGTCGTTAGCGTGACGCAAATTCACAGCGGGGATACTTGGAACGTATTACCTCAGCACGCAGTGATTCGCGGAACGGTTAGGGCATTTAGTGCTCAAGTGCAAGATATGGCTGAAAGTCGCATTAAACAAATAGCAACAGGTATTGCCACAACATTTGAAGCCAAAGCCGAAGTCGATTATCAGCGACGTTATCCTGCGACAATCAATCATGCTAAACAAGCCAAAATTGCAATGACAGCCGCTAAAAAAATCGTCGGTGAAGATCACTTGATCATCGATCACAATCCGTCTATGGGGGCTGAAGATTTTGCCTTTATGTTGCAAAAAATTCCAGGCGCTTATGTTTGGTTAGGTGCAGGTAATGGCGCTAATTTGCATAATCCAGCATTTAATTTTAATGATGAAGTGTTAACAACGGGTGTAAGTTACTTTATAGCAATAGTTAATCAAGAACTTGCAAGCTAATTTTAAAAGATAGGCATAAAGATAACTGGAATAAGCATTATATTATTCCAGTTTATCGCTAAAAATAACTAAAATGTCATTCGGCTGTTATCATTTCCATAAACTCTAAATGGGGTATTTAAATCAATCCCATTATTAAGTACAACTTGGACACAAACGCCGTCTTTTTCGTCTAATTTTGCAGCGGCTAATACAATTCCTCCTTCTCGCCAGCCACCAGCAAGCTTGTATTCAAGCGTGCTACCAATTTCAGGAAGAACATCACTGGTACCTTTTATTACATACATACCACGAGTGTTAGCACCGCGAAATTGTGCTCTTGCTACCATTTCTTGACCACAATAACAGCCTTTTTCAAAACTGATTGCATCACAAGATTGTAAATTACAGGCTTGCGGTAATAACGTTGCCATATTGTTATCATCAATAATAGGATAGCCTGCTTGTAAATCAAGTTTTAACCACTCATCGCATGGTAGTAAATCATCTTGAATAGGCTCTGGTGTTACCATTATAACGCGCATTTGTGGTAAAGGAAGTTTGATATAGGTAATGTTATTTTCAGTAAAACAGCTGATATTACTTAATTTGGTTGCAATTGTTGACGGAATCGCATTACCGACCAACCCAGTTATATTCAAATCTTGGACTGGCTCAATAGTTACTTTAGAAAAAACAGCATATTTTGCTAGCTCAGCAATTTGTTTTTTTACAACGCTTTTACGCACAATATAGTAGATATCATCGCCTCGCTGAAATAACAGTAAAGTACTCCACATTCTGCCTTTATTATCACAATGAGCAGCATAGAGTGTTGCCTGTTCAGAAAGTCGATTAATGTCGTTAGTTATTTGCCCTTGCAGAAAAACTCGGTTATCTTGGCCTGAAACTTTAACTAATTGCCAATCAGCAAGGGAAGTTGGTTTAGAAAAAATATTGTTCATATTAGTACCTTTAGGTAATGAAGAATCCTAGTAACATGATGACTAGAAAAACTTAGGCTTTGAGTGTATATAAAAAATAAAAAATTAACAATCAAATCAACTAGCAATATTTAAATAAATAGGGATAGCTTATGAATATTATTCATGATATTGCAAAAATTAATTTTGTTAGCACCTAATTTTGCCTGTAATGTACTTAGTTAATTGACTTTATTGATTTTGTTTACAAGTTGATGCAAAATGATTCAGAAAATGACAAATCAGTTACATTGGAGGCAACAACCATGGCAAAACTGTCAGGTGCAGAAATGGTTATTCAATCTTTGATTGACCAAGGCGTAAAGCAGATTTTTGGTTATCCCGGTGGTAGTGTTCTTGATATTTATGATGCAATTCACACGTTAGGTGGCATTGAACATATTTTAGTTCGTCATGAACAAGCAGCGGTACATATGGCTGACGGTTATGCTAGAGCAACAGGCGATGTCGGCGTTGTTTTAGTTACCTCAGGCCCTGGAGCAACCAATACAATTACTGGTATTGCAACCGCTTATATGGACTCTGTGCCATTAGTTATATTGTCTGGCCAAGTCGCCAGTAATCTAATTGGTAATGATGCATTCCAAGAATGTGATATGATCGGCATTTCACGCCCCATTGTTAAACATAGTTTTTTAATTCAAGACAGTAAAGATATTCCAGAAACTATCAAAAAAGCGTTTTATATCGCTTCGACTGGACGACCAGGTCCAGTGGTGATTGATTTGCCAAAAGATATTGTTAATCCAGCTAATAAATATCATTATCACTACCCAAAATCTGTCTTAATGCGATCTTATAATCCAACTATTCAAGGACATAAAAAGCAGATCAAAAAAGCATTAACGACGCTATTAGCTGCAAAAAAACCAGTGTTGTTTATTGGTGGTGGTGTAATTGCTGCCGACGCAAGTAGCGAAATTAAAACACTCGCAGTAAAACTCAATCTACCAGTTGCTTCAACGTTGATGGGCATTAGCGCCTTTCCGGGGACCGACAAACATTACCTTGGCATGATTGGTATGCATGGCGTCTATGAAGCCAATATGGCTATGCATAATGCTGATGTGATTTTTGCAATTGGTGCTCGTTTTGATGATCGAACTACCAACAATGTTGAAAAATATTGCCCAAAAGCCAAGATTATTCATATTGATATTGATCCTACTTCTATTTCTAAAACTATTTTGGCTTCGATCCCTGTGGTGGGTGATGCAAAAGTTGTTCTTGAAACGATGTTGTCAATGTTAGATGAATTAAATACTGCACGTGATCTTGATGCTTTGATTGATTGGTGGAAGCAGATCGAACACTGGCGCGCTCGTCACTGTCTAGCTTATAGTCATGAAGGGCAAAGCATCAAACCACAAGAAGCAATTGAAGTATTATATAAATTGACCAAAGGGGATGCCTTTGTGGCAACCGATGTAGGGCAACACCAAATGTTCACGGCGCTTTATTACCCGTTTGATAAACCACGCCATTTTATTACCTCAGGTGGACTTGGCACGATGGGATTTGGTTTGCCAGCAGCGCTTGGTGTTAAGTTAGCATTTCCTAAAAAAACCGTTGTTTGTGTGACAGGTGACGGTAGTATTCAAATGAATATACAGGAGCTTTCAACGGCTTTGCAATATGGTTTGCCTGTACTAGTTTTAAATTTAAATAACCGTTTTTTAGGCATGGTTAAGCAGTGGCAAGATATGATTTATGCTGGACGACATTCGAGTTCTTATATGGAGTCCCTTCCTGATTTTGCTAAAATTGCAGAAGCTTATGGCCATGTAGGTATAGTAATAACTAAGCGTGAAGATCTTGAGCCTAAACTTAAACAAGCACTGGAAATTAAAAACCGTTTGGTTTTTGTTGATGTCATGACTGATGCTACTGAACATGTTTACCCAATGCAAGTGCGAGGTGGCGCAATGAACGAAATGTGGCTTAGTAAAACGGAGAGAACCTAATGCGTTATATATTATCAATTTTAACTGAAAACGAACCGGGCGCATTGTCACGAATTATTGGCTTGTTTTCACAGCGGGGTTTTAATATTGAAACAATAACTACCGCACAAACTGAAGACCCAACTATGCATCGTATGACAATCCAAACCACAGGCGATGAGCATGTGCTTGAACAGATCCAAAAACAGTTGCATAAATTGGTTAATGTTTATCGCGTGCATGATTTAACCGAAGGACCACATGTCGAGCGAGAAATCATGCTAGTCAAAGTTGCCGCAAAAGGTGCTGATGCGCGTGACGAAGTAAAACGTTGTGCCGATATTTTTAGGGGATCGATCGTGGATGTCACCGCAACGCATTATATTGTGCAATTATCGGGCACCAGTGAAAAGCTAGACTCATTTTTAGCTTCAATTCGCGAAACATGTAATATTGTTGAAATGGTTCGATCAGGGATCATTGGTTTATCGCGTAGTGAAAGAACAGTCAAATAACTGTATTTTTAGTTAACATATTTAATTAAGGCGCGTTGTGTGCCTTAGTTTAAGCAAAAGAAAGTTTGAAATCGTTCATATAAAAATAATAGGTGTTGTTTATCTAGAATCGATAAACCAGAAAATGCTTTATTTCATTGATATATTAAACAATATTCGTAATTTTCCTCCTCGCCAAAGTATTAGACAATACTCGACGTTACAAATATATTATTTAGGTAATACTGCTTTTCATATTACTTTGGCGATATTGAGCTATTAGCTGAGTGTCGATAAACTTGATCATAATAGATTTAAATATATTCAAGGCGATAATTTTTGCTGTTGCAGCTTTACCAGAATTGATTTACCCCGTCCCTTTATCAAGCGTAATTTATCAATACTTAAGTGGTTAATGATTTCAGCTAACCAAAGATAGGTATTGACAAAGCCTTGTCAACCATCTGTTATTTGAACACTGTACTGGCTTTTTTGAACTTGATGTTTTCCTCTGATTTTTATTTATATTATTGAGATGACTTTTACTTATTTTTTCGATGATAATTTATGTCTATTTTTCGCCATAATTTTTCCAATCACTATAAACAATGTCAGCGTTTTTCCTGCAAATTGCTCAAAATTCATAAAATAAGTTGATAATGCAAATGATAATAGTTATCATTACTATTAATTTTTAGATTTGGTAAAACAATAAACGATAGGAAAAATAATGAAATTCGTTAATCAATTAACCATATTTGGCTTATTGAGTACAGCATCGGTTATTGTTTGTGCTCAGGAAAATATTAAAGATGATACTAATATCGAGACCATGAAAGTTATCGCTAATGTTAAAGATAATAATGATCAGCGGATAAAAAAATCATCAACAGCGACAAAAATGCCTTTTGATATCAAAGATGTTCCGCAAACGATCAATTCAGTGAATCTTGAGCAACAGAAAATTTATGGGCAAAATGATTTAAATGTAATAGTAAATAAATTACCAGGGGTTGATACAACATATGATATGCGTGATGAGGGGGTAAAAATTCGCGGTTTTTCGGCAAGCTCTGGTGATATTTATCGTGATGGCGTTCGTGCTAGTGGGCAGGTTAGGCAAAGTACTGCAAATATAGAACGAATAGAAGTATTGAAAGGTCCTGCATCTGTGCTTTATGGACGAGGTTCGGGTGGTGGAATAATTAATATGATTAGTAAACAAGCTAATTTTGATTCACCAACAACCTTAAGCTTACGTGGAGGTTCATGGGATAAATATGGCGGTATGATTGATATTAATCATATTTTGCATGATAAACTGGCGATGCGAATGACCATTGATCATCAATCAGATAAAAGTTTTCGTAAAGGGATTAAGCAAAGAGATACAATGGTGTCGCCAAGTCTACTTTATGATAATTTAGAGGGATTTAATTGGTTAGTTCAATACACGCATGATCATTTGTGGCGTAAACCTGATCGGGCGCCAGCTTATTATGATTTACCCAAAGGCGTATCAACTAAAACGTCTTATGCTCATCCAGATGATTATGTGAAAGATAATTTTAGTTCATTACGTTCGGTTATTGGATTTGAATTTAATCATGATTGGTTAATTAAATTAACGAATTTATACCGCCAAGCAGCTCAAAACTTCGATCACATTTATGCAGGTAGTTATTGCCATTTGGATGGAAAATTGAACAACGGTAAAGCTTGTGTTCATCCAGGGATGTTGCAATTTCGCCGCGCTTGGCAAGAGACAGCCAATAAAACCTATAGCAATGCTGTCGATTTAATGGGAAAATTTAATACGGTCAGTATTGTTCATGATATGCTTATTGGTGTTGAATATAATATTGAAAAACGTCAGCCAAGATTAGCCCTAACAAGCGCTTATCCTGAGGCCGTTGATCCTTTTCATCCTCATTGGCATTCCAAAAAGCCTCATTACAATAAATTAAATACCAAAACTAACCATAAAGCAACATCGACAGGCTTTTATTGGCAAGATTTAATCAGTTTTACAACACAGTGGAAGTTACTCGCTGGATTACGTTATGACGATTATAAATTTGCATCAGACGATAAATTAAAACACCAAAATCGTTCATATGATGGACACACGTTAAGTCCTCGAGTTGGTTTAATTTGGCAACCTATAGAATCACAGAGTTTTTATGCTTCTTATAGTAAAAATTTTGCACCTTATGGCGGGCGTGGGCTTATTACTATATCTACTGACTCAAAAACAGTTTATGATGATAAACCCCAATATTCACGCCAGTATGAAGTTGGTGTCAAAAGTGATTGGTTAGATGATAAGCTTTCTTCTCAAATAGCCCTTTATGATCTTGAATTATACAACGTCCGTTATCAACCTGATGCTATTAACGATCCTTATAATTGGGCGGTTAAAGGTAGTGATCGTAGCCGAGGTATTGAGTTAAGCGTTATTGGTCAGTTGGCATCAAAATGGTATATAAATAGTGGTATTGGTTATCAACAAGCCAAAGTTCACAAAGATAAAAAAACACCAGCCAATCAAGGAAAATATTTGCCTAATACTGCTAAAAATAGTGGTTATTTAAGCATTCGTTATTTACCTTACGATAATTGGTTTACAGAATTGGAAGTCAATTATAAAGGAGCTATGTATAACGATGATAAAAATCAATTTAAACGTGCTGGTTATAGTGTATGGAATGCTGCGGTTGGTTATCAATTGCCATCCTTTGAGGTAACGTTGGCATTGACTAATTTGTTAGGTAAAGCATATTGGCGCTCAAGTAGTATGCCAGGCACTCCGAGAGCTTTCTTGCTGACTGCAAGTTATAAACTATAAAGTGATATAAAAAAACAAATACTGAATTATTTGAGGATTAAAATTGGTAAATAATTATAAGTAATATAATTCAGTATGTTGTTAATAAATTTAGGGCATTTAGACAAAAAATAAGTTAATTGGCATTTTTCTATACAGCACAAAAGCAAATAGTTTAATGTCGAATGTAGATGCTAATAATTTAGCAATTGAATTATTGTCTAAAAATTTCAAGTGAATAAAACATGAATTGAATAAAAATGTTTAAAAATTTTATTTTTTTCAATAAGATAAATTCCTTAATAGACTGTGTTATTCAAACAAAGGGTTTTTGCGAACATTAAAATGGTTAAAAATTGCTGATGAATGTATAAAATGCCACTAAAAAGAATAACTCGATTAATATAGGTATAATAAATTCTCAATGTATTAATAAAAAGTTGTTCCTTTAAAAAATAAATTTTGCTAACGCGCTTAAAGAAACAGTTAAAATTAATTATTCAATTGTGAGACAAAGTAGATTCTGTTATACTAATTTCCCGTCTGATTCATCGTATATTGCTTTGGTTTTTAAGGTTTAAAATCAGTGCGATATTATTCTATTAAATTAATAATGGTCTGGTATTAATGGTCACGAATTATATTTTTGTTACAGGCGGTGTCGTTTCTTCACTTGGTAAAGGCATTGCCGCAGCATCATTAGCTGCAATTTTAGAAGCCCGCAATTTAAAAGTCACCATGCTCAAACTTGATCCCTATATTAATGTCGATCCAGGCACAATGAGTCCTATTCAGCATGGTGAAGTATTTGTGACTGAAGACGGTGCCGAAACTGATCTTGATTTAGGGCATTATGAGCGCTTTATTCGCACTAAAATGACGCGAAAAAATAACTTCACGACTGGACGCATTTATTCTGATGTGTTACGTAAAGAGCGTCGCGGTGATTATTTAGGTGCGACGGTGCAAGTCATTCCACATATCACTAATGCAATTAAGTCACGAGTGATTGATGGCGCAAAAGGATTTGACGTTGCGATTGTCGAAATTGGCGGTACGGTAGGTGACATTGAATCACTGCCATTTTTAGAGGCGATCCGTCAATTAGCGGTTGATGTTGGTCGTGAGCATACCCTATTTATGCACCTAACGTTAGTGCCATATTTAGCTTCAGCAGGTGAAGTGAAAACTAAACCAACACAGCATTCAGTAAAAGAATTATTGTCAATTGGTATTCAACCCGATGTATTAATTTGTCGTTCCGATCGTATTATCCCTGCTCACGAACGCGCTAAAATAGCGTTATTTTGTAATGTGCCTGAGCGCGCTGTTATTTCGCTTAAAGATGTCGATTCTATCTATAAAATTCCGGCATTATTAAAATCGCAAAACTTGGATACCTTTGTTTGCAAACGATTTAATCTTGAATGTAAAGAAGCCGATCTTTCTGAGTGGGAGCAAGTCATTTATGAAGAAGCCAACCCTGTTGGTGAAGTCACTATTGGTATGGTGGGTAAATATATTGCTTTGCCAGATGCCTATAAATCTTTAAATGAAGCTTTAAAACATGGGGGATTAAAAAACCGTTTAACCGTTCATATCCGTTATATTGACTCAGAAGATCTTGAATCTCGAGGTGCAGAATTACTTCAAGGGTTAGATGCGATTTTAATCCCTGGAGGATTTGGTTATCGTGGTGTCGAAGGCAAAATTATGGCTGCTCGCTATGCGCGTGAAAACAAAATTCCATATTTAGGTATTTGCCTTGGCTTACAAGTGGCTATGATTGAGTATGCACGTAATGTTGCTGGTATTAAAGATGCTAACTCAACTGAGTTTGTTAAAGATTGTTCAAACCCAGTCATTGCTTTAATCACGGAATGGAGCGATAAATCAGGTAACGTTGTTCAACGCAGTGAAGATAGTGATTTAGGTGGTACGATGCGATTAGGCTCACAAATTTGTCATTTAGAACCAAATTCATTAGTATTTGATATGTATAAGAAAGAGTCAATTACTGAGCGCCACCGCCATCGTTACGAAGTGAACAATAATTTATTACCAGAAGTGGTTAAGGCAGGGTTAAAAGTCACTGGTCTTTCAACAGATAGGAAGTTGGTTGAAATCATTGAAATTCCAGATCATCCATGGTTTGTTGCTTGTCAGTTCCACCCTGAATTTACTTCAACACCACGAGATGGGCACCCACTGTTTAGTAGTTTTATAAAAGCTGCCAAAGCATATCAAGAGCAGCAACAAAAATAGTTTTGAATTAATATATATCAATATCTGTCATATAGAGGAAAATAACATGGCAAAAATCGTTAAAGTACATGGTCGTGAAGTCATCGACTCTCGTGGTAACCCAACTGTTGAAGCTGAAGTTCATTTGGAGGGCGGTTTTGTTGGTCTGGCAATTGTTCCATCAGGTGCATCAACAGGTTCTCGTGAAGCGCTAGAACTTCGCGATGGTGACAAATCTCGTTTCTTAGGAAAAGGCGTATTAAAAGCAGTTGAAAACGTAAATGGTCCAATTGCTAAAGCCGTTGTTGGTAAAGATGCGTTAGATCAAGCAGTAATCGACCAAATCATGCTTGACTTAGATGGCACCGATTTTAAATCTAACTTAGGTGCTAACTCAATTCTTGCTGTATCTTTAGCAACAGCTAAAGCAGCAGCAGCAGCTAAAGGTGTTCCACTTTATCAACACATTGCGGATCTTAATGGCACTCCAGGTCAATACTCAATGCCATTACCTATGATGAACATCATCAATGGCGGTGAGCACGCAGATAACAATATCGACCTTCAAGAATTCATGATTCAACCAGTTGGTGCTAAAACAGTACGTGAAGCAATCCGTATGGGTTCTGAAGTATTCCACAACTTAGCTAAAGTGCTTCACGCTAAAGGCATGAATACTGCTGTTGGTGACGAAGGTGGTTTTGCGCCTAACTTAGGTTCAAATGCTGAAGCTTTAGCTTGCATTAAAGAAGCAGTAGAAAAAGCTGGTTACGTATTAGGTAAAGATATTACTTTAGCGATGGACTGTGCAGCTTCTGAATTCTACAACAAAGAAACTGGTAAATACGTATTAAAAGGTGAAGGAAATAAAGAGTTCACATCTCAAGAATTCACTCACTACTTAGAAAGCTTAACTGAACAATATCCAATCGTATCAATTGAAGATGGTTTAGACGAAAGCGATTGGGATGGTTGGGCATACCAAACTAAAGCATTAGGTCACAAAATCCAATTAGTTGGTGACGATCTATTTGTTACTAACACTAAAATCTTCAAACAAGGTATTGAAAAAGGTATCGCTAACTCAATCTTAGTTAAAGTTAACCAAATCGGTACATTAACTGAATCTATCGCGGCAGTTAAGATGGCTAAAGATGCTGGTTATACTGCGGTTATTTCTCACCGTAGTGGTGAAACCGAAGATTCAACAATTGCTGATTTAGCTGTTGGTTTAGCTGCTGGTCAAATCAAAACTGGTTCAATGAGCCGTTCTGATCGTGTTGCTAAATACAACCAATTAATCCGTATTGAAGAAGCTTTAGGTTCAAAAGCACCATTTAACGGTTTAAAAGAAGTTAAGGGTCAATAATTAGTTTTTGATAAACTAAATTATCACTTATAAAAACGGTGACTAGTTCACCGTTTTTTATTTTCATATAATTTAATCCTGCTTAATGTAGGAATAGTTGCACCAACTAAGGTTGTGTTGTACTCTTACCGTTTGATTGTTTATGGCTTTTGAAAAATCAATATGTATTGATCAATGGCCTCCTAATAATTGATAAAATAACTAACTCGATTTAAAGCTCTACTTATGAATAATATTACGAATATGTCTCAGCCAAAAAGTAAATGGCAACTCTTTAACTGGCTTTATACTGGTAAACTACCGCTAAATGAATTATGGCTTAGCTCGACCTATCGTTATAAGTTTTTTTTAAGAACCTTGTTTTTAAGCCCAATAACGCTAAAATGGCTTGATAAATTAAGGCAGTACCCGCTACTTGGCTATTACTTTTCATGTCAAACAAATTTACCGTGTAAATTACAACGACCTTATTTAGCATCTTGCCTAAGTCAAAAAGCGCGGTATGATGCCTTAGTCTATCATTATGATTTTTTAGCAAAACAGCCTGATAGCTTGACTAAAGCATTTTACAACCCACAATCACCTTTTATACTGGCAGATATGTCGGTTAAAAATGAAACCAATATCCAAATTGCGGTTCAAGCTCGTAACAAATTTGCGAGGGAAGGTGAAATTAGCCTTTATTTTTATGATAGTGATGGAATTGATTTAGCAACATTAACATTTTCCATTATTGAATATCAAAACAAGCCCACTCTTTTCATTGCAGGATTACAAGGTACTGGCTACCCTGATGCACGCACGCGTGTACAAAAAGCAACTAAAGCATGTTATGGGTTATTTCCTAAGCGCGTTGTCGTCGAAGCGGCATTAATTGTTGCACGTTATTATCACTTAACACAAATTATTGCTGTAGGGAACAAAACTCACATATACAACAATTGGCGCTATAATAGTCGTCAGGAACGTATTTTGTCTGATTATGATGAATTTTGGTTAACTATTGATGGCAAACAAAATGCTCAAGGTTTATTTTTACTACCCAACCAAATTCATCGAAAATCAATTGAAGAAATCGCCAGTAAAAAACGTTCAGAATACCGTAACCGTTATACGCTGTTAGATCAACTTCAAACCAAAATAGAAGAACAATTAACGTCATTAAAATAAATTTGTTATTTTAATGCACTTAATTACTTCTAAAACGAATACAAATAAATCGCTTGTATTAAATTTACACAAGCGATGTTAAAATCCAATAAACCCATTTTTTATAGTATAAATACAAAAATAAACTGTTAAGGAATATAAAATGTATTTTGGTATTCTTATTGCGCTAGCGCCTTTATGTATAGGCTATCTGATTAAATTAAATGAACCGAATTGGATTACCAAAATTAACCAAACCTTAAGCTGGATGGTTTATTTTATTCTGTTTATTATGGGTAGCGAGCTTGCCCGCTTAGATAATCTTACTGCTAACTTACAAATTATTCTATTTTATACTGGTATTATTTTTCTATGCACATTTGGTGGCAATTTTATCTTTTTGATATTGATTGAGCGGTGTTTTCCTTCGCAAGCTTCAAGTACAGTTCAAACTTATGAATCTCGCTTTAAAATGATCTTAGAGTCATTACGTGTTTGCATTGCGCTAGCTCTTGGTTTTGTTGTGGGGTTATTGCCACTTTTTATTTGGCAATATAGCGAAGATATTACCAAGGTTGTACTCGTTTTTTTATTGCTATTAATTGGAATTCAGCTACGTAGCAATAATATTTCACTAAAACAAATTTTGCTCAATAAAGTGGGGATCGTGACAACGGTTATAGTTGTCATTAGTGCATTTTTAGGTGGTATTATTGCTGCATTAATATTAGACCAGCCAATACATGTTGGGTTAGCAATGTCATCAGGATTTGGCTGGTATTCGTTATCGGGCATCTTAATGACTGAAGCTCATGGACCAATTATTGGTAGTACCACTTTTCTAAACGACATTTTGCGTGAACTATCTGCTATCATATTAATTCCAACTTTAATAAAACGCTATAAATTTACCGTACTTGGTTTATGTGGCGCCACCTCAATGGATTTCACATTACCAATGTTGCAAAAAGGAGCAGGGGTAACCATAGTGCCTCCAGCAATTGTTCAAGGCTTTTTATTAACATTGATTATGCCAATATTTATGACGCTATTTAATTATGGAATTTCTTAAAAAAATCAAATGTAATAAACAATATTAACCAACTGTTTTTATAAAAGATAGTTTAAAATATTCTCAATAGACCAAGGATCTGTGGCCTCTATCTATTTTGTGTAGGAGTGAACCTTTCAATTGCTTAAAATAGTATAATTTTAATACTGCTTTTCAAATAAAATTTGAAGCAAAATAGAGTGAAGAGACAAAATGATAACGATTAATACATTAACGCAAAATAAAAAACTATCCGATCCTGAAGAGATAATAGAATTTTTTGATAAGATTTGTGAATGCGTACCTTGTGAATCAGAACTACACATAAAACTGGAACGAAATGCTTTTTATGCCTTTGTTGTCATTAATACTATTTGCCACTGGCAAAGTGATGGTTGGTGTAATCTTTTATGGAATTTTTCTATAGCAAAATATATTGTGCCAGCAATGCAAGCTGTCAATTTATCAGCAATTGCGGAAGCTATTGAACAGGTCGAACAGACCTATCCTATTTCCTATACAGAATGTAAAGACCAAGCAGAATTATTGGGGTTAGCTAATTTTATTGAAAACCCTCGACGAAAGCGCAAATATATATATTCTGAAAGACTATTAGCTATTTCACAAGAACAACGCCAAATTTATTCACAAAATTTTAATACTAAACTGAAAATATTAGATGATTTAGTCACACCTTTATGGGATTATCAAGCGCCAGAACAAGAAATTTGGCAACCTGTCATTGATTTTATAAATCAACATAACACCCATTAAATCTTAAAACATGCAGTGTAATTTTTTTATGAATTTTTTAGGTCATGATAAAGTATTTGTCTAGTGATATTGCTTGTAATAGGAAAAATACAATATTAATTTAGGCTGTTGATGATGAATAAAGAGTGGAAACCATTATTTCAAATACAATTGATTCATGTCATTAATAAATTACGAATTCATGGGCTTCATATTGGTGCGCCTGATTCAGTTATTTATGAAATAATGGGAGAGCCAGAGTTGCCTACCACAAAACTAAATAAAAAATCAAAAATATATTGTCATATATATGGTAATGTTACTATTTATTCAGAAAATAACATTGTGATAGCGATAGATATTGATTTGCATGGTGTTAGAAAAAAAATAGTCGATTTTGGCGAAGTAGCTAACTGGAAACTTAATGATTGGCTGGCATTATCTAAACAAAAAGGCTGGCATGTTAATAACATATATGATGTGATACAGCTTGAAGGAAATGGCATCGTTATCGGTTTATCTCAAGAAGGTAAAGTAGGCGTGGTATCAATTAGATAATACGTATCAATCAAAATATATCATTTGATAAAGGCATGACTGCCACGGAAATTAAACATGCAGAAGAATATTATCAAATTACTTTTTCATCTGAATTAAAAGCATTTTTAATGGAAATATTGCCCACTTCGCCCGGTTTTTATTATTGGAATGATTATACGCTTGAAAAGCAAAACTACATTCGACAAGCCTTACATGCTCCTATCCATGCGCTTTTATTTGATATTTAATATAATCATTTATGGTTACCAAATTATTGGGGAACCGAGACAGAGAAACGAGAAGATAAATTAACAAGAGCGACACAACAATTGCAGAAAATACCTAAATTGATTCCTAGCTATTTACATCGCTATATTCCCCAATTATCAACGCAACAATTAGCCCCAGTTTTATCAGTGTAGCAAATTGATATTATTTATTATGGCACAAATCTTTAGAACTATTTTGATTTTCAATTTGGTAAAATAAATTGCTCAGATATTGATATTTTCAAATATAGCATCAGCACCTTTTTGATTAGAATTCATTGAATAACATTGCGTATATTTTTATGTGCGCATTTTTATTAAGCACATAGTTAAATTAAACACATAACATTAAGCATGTTATCACAAAAAATAAAGCTGTTGCTGTAGCCAATTTATTTATAGGAAAATTAAGATATGAATATTAGTTTAGTTATTAACGAGAAACCTCCTGAATTGGATGAATTTTTAGATCAGGATGAAATGGAGCTATCCTCTTTTGAATTTGCTCTTGTTGAGTTATCTCAATATATTAATGGATTGATACATATCACATTTAAAAATGGGTTAAACGTTACTTTAGATCTGTTTTCTGATTTTTTGATCTGTTTAGATGACATTATTAACTCAATAAATGCGGCCAAATTATCACACACTAAAAAAGAAACAATATGGTTTTGTGAACAAGGATCTGATTTTTATTTATACTATGAAGTGAAAGATGAAACGATCCTTTTATCATATAAACAAGGTAAATCTACTGGAATGCCGAATAAATTACTACATGATTTTTCTATAGAAGTTGATTCATTAGCATATATTAGAAATTGGGAAAACATTTTTCAGGCGTTAATAATCGTTTTTGAAGAAAAACTTCAAAAGAAAATAGCTATCCCTTTTTGAACATGAATAAATATAAACGTATTTTCTTTTCTATAAAAAGTTTAAATACAAAAATTGAATCGATAACACAATAAATAATTGAATAAAAATTTGGGAGCCAGATATGGTTAAAACAATACATATTGACGTTGATTTTAATGGGATAATTATTTTTGATTATCCAGGAATACTGACTCTTTTTGGCGGGAAAATAGAGAATGGAAAAAACATTCTTCAAGAATTTACAACCACAGATAAAGGTGATTTTGTGCTTGATGAAGGTATTGCCTTACCTATCATGGGGATTGATGATGGTGGCTATATCGTTCGATTGTTTTTAAATGAAATGCCCAGTAATGATGATAGGCGTGTAATATTCAGTGATAAATATTTTTATCTTAATATCACTGGCGATTTATATATTGCCGATATGGCAACTTTTTGGGAATGGGAAGAATATACTGGTTGGAATAAGGCTAATATTCCCAAAGGCACCTATAAAGTCAACTTAGAAGGCGTTCATTTAGAAAAAGACGGCGATATTCAATATTGTTATGATTTAATTTTAGAAAAAATAAATAAGCTTGGTATAAGAAAAATTGAACCGCGCTCAGATGCTAGACTAAGCAAGTGATTGATGATAGGGTAATTACTGCGCTAAAACAAGATGTAAGTATATTAATAATATTATTATTTACGATAAGATAAAAATAAAATTTATAAAAATTAATTAGATACTAATCCATATGTTAAATAGGGGTAACAATATAGACAGCTTAAGTGTTGATGTTAAAATTGACTGGAAGCCTATACAACAAGGTGGAAAAAAGGCAATTCCAATAAATATAAAATATTATGTAATTACTCAGCCAATGAAAGGTAAAAGTGGTGATATGTCATCTTGGTCATTAGTGTTAAATGTGCAACGTTGCGAACTATTAGAACCCGACCAAAGAGTTGGCTTTGGAAAAGCCTATTTTTTAGTAGAGGATGCACCAAGTTTTTTACTCGAAAAAGGATTTACAATGAATATTTATGAAGGTTATAAGCTAGTTGGCAAGGTTGAAGTGCTTCAACTTCTTCAACTTCTTCAACTTCTTCAGCTTTTAAACAATAATCGACAATATTATTATAAACGCTAAAATATTTAAGATGTTATCTGTATGGCAATGGTTAATAGCGGTCTTTAAATATTCGACTGCTGCCTTTTAATTAAAAATAGAGGGGATATGAATACAAAAGAAATACAAACAAAATACGGTATTATTTATACACGAAATGCATTAATTTTATCTGAGGTTAAATTAGAATGTTATCCATTTACCTTGGTTGTTGATACGTCATTGTCATTGGCAGGTTGCAAACCAGAGATTTTAAATGTTCCTGAAGTTAAAGTGACATTTATGTTTAATGATATTGACCGTTTGTCTATTTATGAAATAGATGAGTATCCCTACGAAAAATATTCAAAATCTAGTTTTGATTTAGTCGATGAAGTTCATAAAGCAGGTAAACAACGCATAATACTTAGCACTTATGATCATATTTTTGATGTAATTGGTAGGTATGAAATCAAATATTATTAATCTATAACATAAAACCGATTATTTACCTAAATCACCTTACTAAACATGGCAAAGCGCTGAAAATACAAGTATTCAGCATAACTAATCTAGGTTTATTGTTAAAAAAATAACAAAAATAGACTAAAAAAAGGTTACATAGAATAAAAAATAATCTTATCTTAGCTAAAAAATACCTTTATTTTTCGGTTTTTTAATACTTTCTAAAGGAATTTAGGTAAATATCATGGAGCTTGCTGTTAGTCGTATTGCTTTAATCATCAATCGCTTTATTCAATATCCCTTTTTTGTCTTTTATAAGTTAAACGGGTTTTTAGCTTTGTTGGTTTTATTGCGCAATGCAAGGAGCAGATTATGCTAGCTATGCCACTGTCTCAATGGCGCACGATTACCGCTACCTCTGCCATGCCTTTGTATGCCGTACTTTCTAACGTCAGTGATGCGCAAGCGGTTAAAAACTACTATATCACTGATGGCTCACAAACGCCCTATGGTCTTTATAGTGGTACTCCTTACGAGCACTGGTTTTCTGTTATGCCTATGCTAGTGAGACTTGATGAGCATAGCCCCTTTTTAGATTGGATTAATAACACTGAGCACAAAGACTGGGGCTGGCTGGCACGCTCTCATTTACCCTTTGCAGACATCTGCGCCCATTTACGGAGCTTAACCCAGGCCATTATGCCCGATGGTGAAACGGTATTTTTTCGCTACTGGGATGGCGAATATTTGTCAATCATGCTTGATTATTTTACTGATAGCTGGCAAGACGTGCTGCCTGCTTTTGCTTTTTACTGGATTAATCATCAATCACATGTAGTGCATGTACCCGTTGAGCAAGCGGTGCAAACTTCGCCTTGGTGGCAGGTGCCAGAATCATTAATAAAAAAATTGGTAACCGATAAAGAGGATCTGCTATTAGAGAATATCTTACAAACGTTACAAGAAAGTTATCCGAAAATATATTGGGCCTATCGACATGATATTTTAGAGAGAAAAGTTAAACGTTTATTACAATGTAATCAGGGTAAAAGTGACGTTTGGAATTTCATTTTACAACAACTTCAATCATAGGATAACAAAATGACAGAGGACATCATTGCTCCCCCCTTATCAGAGCCTGTTATCACACCCGATGTACAAGCAGAAGCCAATAAAGTCATAAATGAGGTTATTACTGATTTTAAAAATTGCCTTAATGACTACAAATCACTAACCGATACTAGATTTATCGGACGCTTTTTTGATATGGATCAGCAAATTAAGGTGGGTGATATGGAAATTATTCAAAATGTCCAAAGTCGCGCACGAATGGATGGGGTGACCACCTGCCCATTAAGCGGCGAGCTGGTTATCATACATACGTTTCAAACCGCAGGTAAAACCATTCCAATCCCGAAAACCAAATACCGGGTATATGAGGTGGAATCAGGTTATATATGGGATAGTGATAATTACGTCAGCGAAGGTAAATTAGATGATAATGGTAAAGCTGTCTTAAAATTAAAGCCAAATCAAAAATATAAAATTATGTTTTATCCCAATCTTACAAAAAAAGATTTAGACAAGCTCTATGCTTCTTATGATGGTTTAATCAGTCAATGTGCAGATTGGTTAGAAAAAAACTGGAATAATCGGCAAAAGCAAGAATGGGAAGCTTATATTGCTAATGGTGCATCAATAGATTGGGTCGAGGCATGTAAAGAGTTTGCTGATGGTATCTGGACGACGTTAAAAGACATTTGGAATTTAGTGTGTAAATTATTTGATATATTTTGCCATCCTTTAGAAAATGCAAAAAAACTGAAACAACTTATCGGTGATGGCGCTGAAAAGTTAATTCAAATGTATGATGAACATAAAGATGAAATAGGCGATATGCTAATGATGCTTAAAGATGAAGCCATGCTATTTATCTTTTTTAATGCAACTTGGTGTCTTTTCAAATTGTTAACCCCCGAACAATTAGTTAACTTTAGTGCCAAAATTGTAGGGCAAGTATTAACCGAAGTGATTATTGCTATTATTTTACCGGGCGCAGTTCTAAAAAAAGGATTTGATATAGCAATGAACTTTGCTTGATAAGAAGGATTATAATAATGAAAAAAAAGGTAGCAAGCACATCAACTAAAGAGCTTATTGAAGCGCTAGAAGAGTTAACCGACATCGCTAAGCAAGCATGTAAAAAACATGTCAAAGATAACCATGAAATAATTCACAGTGGTGGCGTGGATGTTAATGCACACAAAACGGCAACAACCCATAGCAATGCAACGGGTGTAACTGAACATGGCAGCGTTGCTTCATCGGGGGGGAATCCACAGACAAAAATAGAAAATGCATCGTCACATATCACCGACACCCCAGAGGCCGGTAAAAATGCCAAAGGGCAGGCGGTTTCTTCTGATAAACAGACGCCTCATGATGGTGACCCCATATCGTTATTAACTGGCGAAGAGCTATTATCGGTTGAAGATGGTCACTTAACGGGTATCGTGCCTTTTATTTGGCAACGTTTTTATCGTACCAGTGCTGTTGAATTACAGCAAGGATTGGGCTATGGCTGGTCGCACTTTTTAAGTCAACATTTGGTATTTAACAACGATAGCATCACATGGTTAGACCATGAAAATCGCCAAGTTAGCTTTCCCTATCCAACCGAAAAATACACACAGAGATTAAATAGCTTATCAGAAGCCATGTTGTGCCAAGGTGAACAAGATAATGAGTTTATCATTGTTCAATCTAATCAACCTTTTTTAGTGTTTAAACGTGCAAAAGAGGGGACAACAGCTTGTTTGAAACGCATTATAGACAAGCATAACAATGCCATTAAGGTTATTTATAACGCCAATCGGCTACCTTCTGCCATTTTATCACCCGCAGAGCAACCGACGCGCAAGTTAGTCTTTATTTATGAAAATGAAATAGACGCAGCGACTAATGAAAATAACCCAAGCACCCCGAATACTAATATAAATTTAATCCAACAAGTTGAATTACACACCCGAGTCGCACAAGAATGGCAGCGTGTTTCGGTGCTAGCAAAGTACACTTATAACACGCTTTACCAACTTGTTGCGGTGACGAATGCCGCAAATGAGACCGAGCACTATACTTATGATGATAAGCATGTTATTCAATCACGGGTCATGGCGGGTGGGGCAACCTTTTATTGGGCATGGCAAAATGAAGGTAAGCAGGCACGCTGTTTACGGCAGTGGGCGAACTTTCCTCAATTGGATAGTCAGTATCAATGGAATGATGAAGAAAACAGTGTCACGATAATCCACCAAGATGGCAGTAAAAGTTATTATAAGCATAATACCCATGGTAAATTAATCCAAAAAATATCTGCGGCGGGTCATGTACAAAGCTACGAATATAATGATAAAGGGCAACTGACAGCTGAAATTGATGGCGAAGGTCATATTACCTATTATGATTATTCCCCCATCACTGGCGCGTTAGATACCATCACTTATCCCGATGGGCATAGTGTTCATTATGACTACTTGCATGGGGAAATTTATACCCTCACTCAGGGT
>NZ_LZHP01000092.1:0-3342 GCF_001690605.1 Gilliamella sp. Nev6-6
CTTAGTGAGTGAGATTGGCGGTGAAACCTTAACCATGCTCAATCATATCGACCGCATAAGCGCAGAATCTGCAGCGAACAAAAAGCTAAAAGAAGAGCAAAAAAAAGCGAAAGAGCAAGGCCTCGTTTTAACCGACGAGCAGGAACAGAAAATCTATGAAAAGGCCTACAACAATGCGATGAACGAAGGGATGTCAGCGATGGGCAGTGACACCCGTCAAGGCGTTGAAATGGCGGTTAACATTATTAATGGGCTAATCACGGGCGACATGACAGGGGCTGTTGCGGGGGCATTAGCACCGAAGATAGCCACCATAATCAAACAACAGACAGAAGGAAACACCGTCGCCAACACAATTAGCCATGCTATACTGGGCGCAGTAGTTGCTGAGCTACAAGGCAACTCAGCCTTAGCGGGAGGTTTAGGGGCAGCAGCGAGTGAACGTAGTGCTGAAGTCATAACGGGCATTTTATAACCGGATAAAGCAATAACAGAGTTATCGCAAGAAGAGCGACAAAAAATCAGCGCACTATCCCAACTAGCTACAGGTCTTGCCATCGCAGCATCTGGTGGAGATATCCAAGATGTGAATACGGGGATTGCTGCGAGTAAGAATGCAGTTGAGAATAACTTCGCAGCAGTTGTAGTTAGAGCTGGAGGGATGATTTGCGTAAGAATTTCGGTTTGCGCAAACTATGTTGCTGGAACAGGTTTAGCTGCATTATTAGGTATATCTGTGGTTAATAGCCTTAGTGAGAATGATAAAACTAATGCTATTAATGCGATTAGAAGTGGTGATTCATTTGCTATAGCTAGTTTGACTGAAGAACAAATAGATTTTCTAAATAAAAATAAAAATAAAAATGATTTTCTTATCGCTGATTTTGCAGACAGAATACCGCTAATTCATGGGCAAGAAAGTAATTCAAGTACTTCACAAAACAACGGCGTTGATGGCTCTTCAGACAGTAATAATATTGCTGGCTCTGGAAGTGTTGTCGCTGGAGGAGCCCCAGGATTACCGCCTGATGATGACAAGAACAATAATAAATCTAATTCAACCGAGAAGGTTAAAGAAAAGAAACTTGATGAGCTTCCAAATAATGTTAAAAACACATTCTCACAATATGAAAAGAATGGTTGGAATGGTAATTTTAATGGTCAGACCCCAGGAACTAATGCTGGAAGAATATTTAAAAATAGTGATAATAAATTACCTAAAGTTGATAGCAATGGAAACCCAATCACTTATAGAGAATTTGATGTCAATAATAAAATTCAAGGACAAACTAGAGATGCCGAAAGATTTGTTCGAGGAAGCAATGGTTCTGTTTATTACACAAATAATCATTATCAAACATTTATAAAAGTAACTAAATAGAGATTATTTAAAATGAAAAACCAAATTATTTATATTAATAAAGAAGAAGAAAATCAATATATTGAAAATCTGAATTTCAAAAATTATTTTTTTGCAAAAATTGATGGATCACTTATTTCTACTATTAGTGATTATATGAATGCAATAATTGTAGCTTTCCAGTTTCCATCCGGTATATTTTCTAACACAACGAGTATTGATGCTTATAACGATTGGATGAGAGATTTAACGTGGATAGATCAATATGATGGATACATATTAGTTATAGAAAATTTTACAAAAATGCTGAGTTGTTATCCTAAAGAAAAAGATCGAATTTTGAGTGAATTTGATGAGACTATTTTTCCTTTTTGGGCGGAGGAAGTTATCCATACTGTAGTAGGAGGAAAAACAAAAAGTTTTTTAGTGTTACTTGTAGAGTAAATCGATTTCATTTCAAGTTAGATTTTAACTTGCAAGTATATAGCTAATGCAGATTTTATTTTTTCATTAATTTGACACAGGCACCATTAGCTTTAGTGACATCAAAAACAAAGCGGAATTCAACGTTAGCCATATCTCGGTCAGTGGCGGCATCATCACTGGCGACATCACGGGTGGTCTTGCAGGTGCTAGTGCGCCATGGCTAGCAGAGCAAATTAAAATACATGCTGGGGATAATGAAGTAGTTCGTTTAACGGCTCATGCTATACTGGGTGCTGTAGTTGCCGAACTACAAGGCAACTCAGGGCTAGCAGGTGGAGCGGGCGCTGTAAGTGGCGAACTTGCCGCAGAAGTTATCCGCAACCAGCTTTATGATGGCAAAGACATCAAAGACCTCACCGAAGCAGAAAAACAAAACATCAGCGTGTAAATACCCCAAACTTAGTACACAACTCACGTAGAAAATCATGCTGCTTGTTTTAGTGTTTTATACTCAATCGGTGTCATGTTATTTAACGCCTCATGCGGTCTTTCGGTGTTATAAATGGTTAGCCATTCTTCGGTTATTCTCCTTGCTTGTGCTAAGTTGTTAAAAAGATATAAATCGAGTACTTCAGTACGATAGGTACGATTAAATCGTTCAATATAGCCATTTTGATAAGGGCTACCGGGCTGGATATAATCAATGGTTATATCATGTGATTTAGCCCAGTTTATAAAGGTTTTTCCTGTAAATTCTGGCCCATTATCGACCCGTATTTTTAATGGATACCCATGATATTCGGCCAGTTTATCTAAGTAACGGGTAATCCTTCCTGCGGGTAAGCTTACTGCAATATCAATCCCTAATGCCTCACGATTAAAGTCATCGATGACATTGAATGTCCTAAAGCGACGTTGATTACGACTACTGTCACTCATAAAATCCTTGACCAACATTCACCTTGTTTATTGGGGACTAATAACCTTTCCGGACATCGTGGAGGAATGCGTTTTTTACGCTTTACCCTGAGATTAAGCTTTAATTCACAATACACCCGATATACCCGTTTATGATTCCATTGATAGCCAAGCTTTCTGATACGATGAAAACATTTAGGAAAGCCCCAGCGTAAATGCCGGTCTGTGATAGCATTCAACACCGAAACAATCACCGAGTCATCCTGCAACTTAGGTTGATAATAGTAAGCACAACGGCTTAAGCCAACAATAGCACAACTCATAACAATAGTAACCGAATGATTTTGTTGTAGTTGCTGTGCCCACGTTTTACGTGCCTTGGTGGGCACTAAAGCTTTTTTATGATTTCTTCCTGAAGCTGGGATTTTAAGCTCAGTTCGGCAAACATCTGTTTAAGCTTACGGTTTTCCGCTTCTAGCTCTTTTAAGCGTTTAATATCCGACGTTTCCATACCGCCGTATTTTTCTCGCCATTTATAGAAAGTTGAATTACCCATGCCATATTTACGGCACAGTTCTTTAACGGGAATACCCGCTTCAGCTTCTTTTAAAATAGCGACGATTTGATGTTCAGTCATT
>NZ_LZHP01000093.1:0-5572 GCF_001690605.1 Gilliamella sp. Nev6-6
ATTCTTCTTTGCTATTTTTTAATTCGGATTCGCCATCTTTTAATTTGGATTCACTATCTTTTAACTTGGAATAAACTATATCCATTGTATTATTCGGCGAATATTGGGGATCACTTGCTGCCTCTGATATAAATTTAAGTTTATATTTTGCACTTAAAGATAAGTAGCTAGCAACATTGTTATAACAGCGTGCATAAATTTCGCAAAATGAATAATGGTTAGCTTCACAATATTTAGTTACTTTATCATTAATCTCAATTTTTGACTTCTTCTCTACAGCAAAATAATCATTACCACATCCAGTAAGTAATATTATGGTTGTTGTAAAAATAATACTTTTATAGCTTAATAATTTCACTTCTTACCTCCATTTTAATTAACATTTGCTTATATTTTAATGTATAAAAGATATTTATTTTTATATATTTTATCTCGTGACTTATTTAGACAAAAAAGTTTCACTATTCTGTTTTTTTCAGCACTATAACCCGAATAAAACAGGCCTTCAGTTGTAAAAGTTGAGAACTTTATATTACCTTAATTAACTAGCTTGCTATTTTTTATTCATTTTCTTTCTTTTTCTTTCTATGGATTTTTCAATTTTGGGATAATAGTGCGAAATATCGTATTGTTTTACACCAATAATGGATGAACATTGATTGTGGGAATATAACAGATAACTAACATCTAAACTTATAACTTCTCTATTTATTTTTTCTTCCTCTTTCAATCTAGAATAAAGATTATCCATAAAATTTTTAGCACTTACTTTTTTATATCGTGATAAAGAATTTGTAAACGGTAAATTTATTAGACCATAGAGATTGCTCGGATAAACATTTAATTGATCAAAAACATCAAGAAAACATTGCGCATAAACCTCACAAAATGCATAATGGTTCGATTCACAATATATAACAACGTTATCGTAAGTCAAATCTCTTGCTATTGTATCTGTATCACTACAAAAACAACATCCCGTTAGTGATAACGTAGTTGCTAATATAATAGAGTTATAATTGAATAACTTCATCTTTAATCCCCTCCAATTCAAACATCTCTTTTGCGTTCGCATGCCCATAATCAATGTTATTACCTAGTATATCCCTGTTAATTATCATATTCACATCAGCGTTTTGGCATTTTTGCCATGGTCCACCAATCCGTGCAATAAAGTTATCAGTACGCCACCAGCTTGCTGTTTTATAATCAACATACACATTAAGCCAGCGTTTTACATTTTTCTGTTTTGCCTGCTTACCATTTTTTGACCATGATACTGGGTCTAAGGTGACCAATAATGCTATTAGCTTACTAACCAGCTATTTTTTATTCATTTTCTTTCTTTCTATGCTATGGATTCTTCAATTTTGGGATAATAGTGCGAAATATCATACTGCTTTGCACCAATAATGGATGAGCATTCATTACACATCATTTGTTATCAAACTAATGAAAAAAATAAAATCATTGTGTTTATAGGTGTTTTCATATTATTTCTCCTATTATAAGTTTTCCCAAATTAGTATTCTTTAAATAAAAAATTTTACTTCATTTCATTCGTTAATTTATGAAAATATAAATGCACTTTTTCCAATTGTGCACAATTTTCAAGGTCGGTCAAAAATGGAGGTGTGGGCATTACATCTGCATGATCTATTGTAGAAAATATCTTTAAAATAAATGCAACTAAGTTTTTCATTTTGTCGGTTGCTATTATTTTGGATACTCTAATCCATACCGCTTTTTATTAGCATTAATCAGCAAAATTAAACTCAATATTATCAAATATCCATTGAGCAATTTCCATAACATCTTGTTCTACAAGGTTTACATACCATATTTTGAAATTACTATTATGAAAAAGCGCAATAATATTCCCTTCCGTTTCTGACGTTTTATTCATAAGGGAAAAAGTGCCCAACTCCCCTTTATTATATGCAAAACGTCCTGAGGAATTATCAATATTTAAACTGCGAATAAAATTAAATTTAGCCATAAAATTTGCATCTTTTATAAATAGAAGTAGTATATCAATTTCAACAAATTGGTCTGACTCTTTCATAGATGCCTTATCTTTGGGGAGCAATCCTAACACGACTCTTTTTGCCAATTTTTTGTTATTTAAATTGTCAACATATTCTTTTTCCATTATTTGTGCAATTCGATAATTTCTACCATTTATCGATTCAGCTGATAACTTTTCAGCTATATGTGTATCGAATGATATTTGCTTAATTTGTTTATCTTCAGATTGTTGTATAAAATCTGAAAAATTGATTATATTATTATTTTTAATGATTTTTTTGTTTTGGAAATAATCTAAATATGCTTTTATATTAGCGTTTGTTAGTTTATTTAATGTACCCCCAAATTCTTGAGAAAAAAATTGTTCTTGTGTTAATTCTATTGTTTCTTTTGTTACAACAACTGCTGACATAATATTTTCCTCTGGCGCTATATTGGCTAATGCTAATGATGAATTTGATAAGTTAACAACAAAACAAACCATCCCCAAAATAAATAAATTTTTTTTACCAAACAATTTTTGATACTCCTTTTATAGGATAACCTCTAGTATGTTCATGACCTTTATATTTACCCTTGAAAGACTTTTCTATAGCTTCAAGTGTTAAAGGCAATTCAGTTAATGGTTTTGGATAAACAGATTCCTCTGGTGGCGTCCGCTCGCCAAGAATTTGGGCAATTCTTTGATTAAATTTAAAATTAACTTTTATATCTAACACTTCATTAGCATATTCTAATATTGATTTATCTCCAAGATAAGGACCGATTGTCGCATCTAAAATAATTCCAGTTTCTTTTAATCTAACAAATACATGATTGTCAAATGTCATTCGTATAGTCCCTTCACCGGGTTTACCAAATAATCTAGATTCAACTTTATTGCTATTATTAGATTTATAAAAAGGGTTATTACAGCTCCCAATTCCAACTAGGTTTGTCGTTTTTATATAACCAACAGGCTTCATATAAATCCATTTAGATATAATGCCTAATGCACCACATAATGACTGAACTGCCGCAGCTTGGTCATAATAATTTACAATATTTCTCTTTGTTGTAGAACCGAATAAGCCATACTTTGTCTTCGATAAATATCCCCTTAATTCAAATTTCCCCTGGTTTGACTCGCTCATAAAATAAGGTATATGAAAATCAAATAAAAAATAACTGCTAGCACCATTTATAGCCTCATATACCATCCCATGTTCACTATGACAATATTTAGTTATTTTCCCTGCCGAAACAACAGTGTCTTGATCATTATTAATATCTGTATTTTTGAATAGAAAACGTAATACCTCAACCCAAACACCTTTCTTATAAAATTTGGCTGGTTCATCATAAAGTACAAAAGCTTCAAGTGGTATTTTTTCAGAAAAAAGATTATTTTTTGTCATAGCTGTACCATTATCTTCGTACTCTAACGAAAATGTCGGTGATATTAACCAACTAATCTGGTCAATATCACCCTCAAGAATAACTGATTCTTCATCATCTTTTGCTGGCAAACTAAATTCGTTCGAGATAAATTTTTTGTTACCAAATGAAAGAATTAATTTAGCCTTGTTTCCAGATGTACTAATAGGAAGTGCTGCACCACAGACTGTTTTTAGTCTAACTTTTAGCTTTATTTTTTTGTGATTTGCCATACTGGAGCTGCGAATAAAATAAACTGCAGGATTATCACTACAATCTTGATAGAAAAAATCGTCCGAATTGACTTGCGTAGTTGTCGTTGAGGTTGATGATTTCCAAACTTTCCAATTTGGAATTGGCTTATCTTGTTGACACACTCTAGTATAACTTTCAAGCCATTCAACCTCTATAATTTTAATATCTATTTTGTCACAAGGTATGATAGAACTACCTACAATTCTACCTGAACCGGCGCTAGGTGGGGCAATTGGAGGGGTATTCGGCATTTACTCTACTCCTTCTATAACTATTTTTGCCAATATTTTAGCTAAATCTTTTAAAGTGTAAGTATTGGCTTTTATCTGCATCGCAATATCAGACCAGTTTAGCCAATAACAGGTTAGATCAGTATCAAAATGTTGTCCTAAGACAAATAAAAATAATAAATAAATTGCTTGTTGCGTTAAATCCTGAAAATCATATTTAACTAATGCCTGTTTACGTCCCCATTCTATCAACTCCTGATAAATCGCCTCCCCCACAAAGGTGACTTTCTGGGGATAGATAAATTTAAAAAATTGTAACATATCAATAGTAAAATCACCTTCCTCTCCGACTGGTAGCTGACTAATTGATATCAAAAATATCATTTCTTTGAAATGGGTAGCATCATCGCCTATTACTTTTTGTGTGTAGTCATTCAAATGTTCATACAATTGTGAGGCTCGCGACATTTCATTACCGTCGATTTGGCTTAATATATTACGAAATAAGGTATACTGAATATCTGTTTGAAAATGTTCACCTAACATAATCATGGTATCTAGATAAAGTCGAATAGTGTCGACTAATTTGAACTGATTTTCTTTTCCTTTTATAAGTGCCTGTTCAATAACCTGCCTACTGTTTTTTTCAGTCATTAACTGAACCCATAGTGGAAAAACTTCCTTACAATGACAGTAGTAATATGTAATGTCACGAGCCTGTACCAATTCATCAAACATAGCAATATCTTTTTTAGTAATCACTAGCTTCATAGATGATTTCCTATTTTATAGTCGTTGTTATACTGATAATGTTGTTGACTTGATTGCCAGATAGCCCAATGGATTTTACGCAGGATACCTATGTAGTAAGGATTTTTACTGGCTATTGACCAAAAACCTACAAAGCACAGCTGGTCGTAATAACGGAAAAAATGCTGACTGCCATCCTCCTTTTCAACATAAAGTAATTTTCGAAGTGTGTTAAATAATGGGGTAAAGGCAATAGAGGTTTGTAACCATATTGGGGTTTTGTGTTCTATTTGGTAAGTGACTAACGTCGAAATAAACGATGAATGGATAGTCGGTTTTAATTCAATTAATACCGGTCCAACTTCTGCCGCTGACTCTTCAGATGTTCCAGAAAATAACGATTTATAGCGTAAATTATGAGACTGTTCATAATTCTGTGTCAGCTTAATTCACAAAGAGATTACCTTATCAAGACGATTAGGAAAAAATATCATCAATTGTGACAATGCTAAATTCCAATTTTGGATTGGCATTGTCCATTTTTTCTCCGCATTTTGCAACCCTAAATACAGCAGCTTAAGTAGGCTATTTTCATTAGGAAATCCGCTTTTTGTCTTTGTTAATTTACGAAATTGTCGATGAATTGACTCAATAGCATTGGTGGTATAAATCACCTTACGAATAGGCTCAGGATAGCGGAAATAAGCTGATAAATTATCCCATTTACGACGCCATGATTGGATGACGATTGGATACTTATCGCCCCATTTTTTCTCAAGTTCATCTAATGCATCAATTGCTGCTTCACGAGAGACCGCCTTGTAAACAAGTTTCAAATCGCTCATAAATGCTTTGTGATGTTTAGAGGCAACATACTTAATTGAATGGCGGAT
>NZ_LZHP01000094.1:0-8015 GCF_001690605.1 Gilliamella sp. Nev6-6
ATGATCCTTATGCAAGAGCAAGAAGTATTATCGCAAAGCTATCAGATAAAGACCAAGAAAAGATTTTTAATTTTCTGCGTATAGTAATGATAGATACAATGTCAACAATTTTTGGCACCATAGATGGTTCATGTTTTCCTCCTAATATTAGTGGTGATTTCATTCTTGAGTATGATGGAGATGAAATACAAGGTTCATTGCAAGATGAGTTAATTGCCAAAGCGGAAGAGATTGGTGTCTACAATTAATGAATTAATCATTTTCCCCCGATCTGCTAGTAGGCGAAAAACACAACAAACAGGGATAGACCGACTACTGTTATGATTGCACCAACAGAATTGAAGCGATTGCCATCAAAGATACTGGGAAATTCTGCTATACGATGATACCCCAACCTATTAGCGGGATCGAAAGCGTGTTCCTAAAAAAAGAGGTCGATGCTAATTATGGCTAAACGTGTTGTTTGGAAGAAAAATGATCTAGTCAATATCCAATTACGTGATAATTTATACACAATTGGACAGATGCTAACCAGCCCTGAAATGCGCTTTTATGATATTTTCAATTCAGATGGTGCATGGCAGAATTTAGATTTAAATAAAATAGAACCCTTGTTCAGCGTTTTTGTTGGGAATGTGATTAATAAGTCGTTAATTCAAGGGAAAATAAAATCCATTACAGTAATACCCAGTTCAAAGCCTAGCGAAAGATATTGGATTGATGCCTATACTATTTTGGATGGAGATCATTACAAAGGTGACAAATTTAATTTTCATTTTTTAGGAGGAAAATTAATAGATCTTGTTCCTGATGCTGATGGCATTTTAAGTACAACTAGAGCACCAATTATCAAAGAAGATTTAACGCTTCCACAAGATAGAAAGCTTATTGAACAATATGAGATGACTAATATGTGGGGTGATGTAGATTTACGAGACCGCCTCTGTCGCTATTTTGATACAGGTATTAACCGTGATGATCTGAAATTTGAAGTATTCCCTGATTTATGGGATGACAGAGAAAAATTGCGTCCCCTGACACGCCGCCTACCAGAACCACTTCGTTAAGCAGATAATCAAAAGAAAACGGAATTACCCTTTTTTATTTAACTGAATGATTATCAAAAAAACAAGGATAAAGAAACCAAAACCCCAACATAATTACCCCCCTTTTACTTTTATCATAGAGAATTTTCTACTTTTTTGCTGCACTATTTTAGGGGGTAGTTACAATTGTTTTAACCATTTCTAAAAACAGATCTCTTTTTTCATTACGAATCTTTGGGTTCCATACCATAGCAATATCCCACCCTGGTTGTTCAAATTCAGGGATAATGAGTTTAACGCCTTTCGGTAAAAAATGACGGACACTTGCCGGAACAAAGGCAACCCCATTTTTACCTGCAATTAACGCTAAAAGAGACGAAAGGTCACTGGTGGCTGATACGGGATTTGAAAATATATTCATATGGTCAAGCATCATTTTAGTTTGTTCAGCCAAACAAGGTGCTAAGTTTGGCTTTATGTGCAATAAAGAGTGTGTTTCGATTACATAATTAAGATTAGAGGAATTAACTTCAACGTCAGCCGGCACAGCAAGAACGATCTGTTCCTTAGATAGAATTATTGAATTTAGAGAATCGTGTACCGGCATTCGAGCAAAGGCAATATCCAATTCACCTTGCATCAACATCTTAATTTGAGTACTAGATGGAATTTGTCTGGTAATAACTTCATATTCAGGATATTTATCCGAAAAGGCATGAATCCACTTAGGTACATTTTGGAATGACGAAATACCAAATCCAATTAATATATGGTTATGTGCATTCTTCTTAATATCACTGGCTGTGATAAAAAAATGATTGTAATACTTTAAAAGTATTTGCGCTTCGAGAAATATTTTTTCTCCAATATATGTTAATTTTGCTCCATTCCGACCTCTAATAAAAAGTTTCATTTCAATAATTCTTTCTAAAGCTTGAATTTGTTTTGTCAATGCAGGTTGAGTTATAAACAAAGCTTCAGCTGCGAGGCGGTAACTTTTAGTTTCAGCCAGTGTTATAAATGCTTTAAGCAGTCGGATGTCGATATTCATATCCATTCCAAATGTTTATCAATAACTGATTTTTTTTTCATTATACACAACTTCCTCAAATGTTTATATTTAAGAAAGTTCAATTTTACATGGAGATAGACGTCATGCCAAAAGTAGCGGTGTTAACTAATGATTTGCAATATGAATTTACCTACAAAATATCAAAATCACCTGAAGAACTGGAAGAAAAACTTACTAAATTTAATGAATTTTTAAACGGTATCAGGAATCTAAATCATCAAGTTATACATTTACAGTTGATTAATGATCCCAATGATCCAGCAGTGCAAAAAAGATATAAAAATCGAGAAGGTGGTATTCCAGCTTTAGCCGGAAGACCAGAAAATCAGATATTGAAGACAATAAGTCATCCTTCAGATATTGTTGTAGTAAAAGGACGAGATACTGGTTTTTACAACAATGACCTTGATGGTATTCTAAAAAAACTTGGTGTTAATTCAGTGATTGTTACAGGCTTGCAAACTCATGTTTGTGTTCAAACAACGGCAGCTGATGCTTATTTTAGAGGGTACAATGTATGGGTTCCAAGTGATGGTGTTTTTGCTCCTTCCATAGATGATACCAATCGTGCTTTAGAATGGCTGGCAAATTATTGCGCGACAGTAGCTTCATCTTCTGAAATTTTAGCTCTTCTAGAGAAGCAAGATGATTTGCCGGAACGCAGTTAATGGAGCTAAAAATGAACATTATAAAGTCAAATGAAGAGGTTGTTGTTCTAGATCATGGTACTGGAGCAAAATTAAGTCGAGAGCTGGTTGAGAAAATTGCTTATATCCTCGATGATACTTATCTTGGAGCAATGGAAGATAGCGCATCATTAAATTTACCTACTAGCAAAGTTGCATTTACGACAGATTCTTTTGTCGTAACCCCTTTAATTTTCGGCAATGGTGATATTGGCAAAATTGCAGTGTGTGGTACTGTTAATGATTTGGCCGTAAGTGGTGCAAAGCCACTTTATTTAACTCTTAGTCTTATTTTAGAGGCAGGTATGCCAATGTCTGAATTGTTTAAAATCATTGAATCTATCCGCGATACCGCCAGATCTGCTAATGTCAAAATTGTAGCTGGCGATACTAAAGTTGTTGGAAAAGGCGAAGCTGATAAGCTTTTTATTAACACTGCCGGCATTGGGATATTTGAGCATTCACCTGTTTCAATCAAAAATGTAAAACCAGGACAGAAAATTATTTTAAGTGGATATATAGGGAACCATTCTATTCATTTATTATCAATGCGCGAAGGGTTGGGATTTGAACGTGATATACTAAGCGATTGTGCGCCTCTAAATCAAATGATTCAAGAGATATTTGATAATGTACCAGAAGGTAAAATTGCATCAATGAGAGACGTTACAAGAGGGGGGCTATCAGCTGTTCTTCATGAACATGCTCGTTCACAAAATTGTGAAATAGTTATTGAAAAAGCTGCATTACCAATTCAACTTGAAACAGCTATGGCCGCAGATATGTTAGGTGTGGATATCATCAATTTAGCCAATGAGGGCTGTTTATGTCTGTTTGTTGAACCTGATGCCGCGGAAAGTGTTCTCGCTATACTTAAGAGAAATCCTTTTGGGGAGAAAGCTGTAATTATTGGGGAAGTTATGCGAGTAGGACAACCAAAAGTTTGCATGATTGAATCTGACGGTACTCAAATTACTATTGAGGAATTATATGGTGCAGAACTTCCAAGGCTCTGTTGAGAAAGTAACCAAACGTTATCGTGTAAGCGGTATTGTCCAAGGGGTAGGATTTCGCCCCTTTGTTCATAGATTAGCCAAGAATTATGGCGTTAATGGATGGGTATTGAATGACTCTGAAGGTGTACTGATTGAATTACAATCATCAAATGATAATATTGCATTAATGATGAACGAATTAGTCTCAACGCCTCCTCCGCTAGCTCGAATAATAAATATAACAATAATAGATCAAGTTGATAATGAATGCTATCAAACATTTAGCATTAGAAAAAGTCTTCAGCTTGACCATATGAATACAATTATACCTCCTGATTCCAACGTGTGTAATGATTGTCTATCAGAAATGAGGGATTCTGAAAATATTCGTTACAGATATGCTTTTATAAATTGTACCAATTGTGGACCACGATATTCCATAATTAAAGATATGCCTTATGATCGTAGTCAAAGTACAATGAGTTCGTTTAAAATGTGTCCATCCTGTCAGCATGAATATAATAATATTGATGATAGACGTTATCATGCTCAACCAAATGCATGTCCGATATGTGGACCTGAACTAGAATTGGTTGATCATTCAGGCAAACCTATATCCACTGATGATATCGTCCGTTTTACTATTAAAGAGTTAAAAGAGGGCAAAATCGTTGCAATAAAAAGTTTAGGAGGATTTCATTTAGTAGTTGATGCATCAAATACTTCAGCAGTTAAAGAACTGAGAAAACGAAAGAAAAGAGATGCAAAACCCTTTGCTGTTATGGCTGAAAATGTAGATAACATCAACAATTTTGCGACCGTAGAGTTTGAAGAAAAAATTCTTTTGGAAAGCCCGCAACGTCCAATTGTGTTATTACAAAAACGTAAAGTTAAATTTTTGGAAGATGTTGCTCCACACAATCCAAATATAGGGGTAATGCTACCGTCCGCACCGCTACATTATTTGTTACTTGAAGACCCTACAATGCCTGTTTTAGTAATGACTAGCGGTAATTTATCAGGTTATCCTATCGTTTATGATAATAAAACTGCTGTAGAACAATTAGGTAAAATTGCAGATTACTTCATTTTAAACAATCGTGATATTCATACACGCGTTGATGATTCGGTTGCTCGTATTATGATTAATGAAAAAAAGGATAAAAACCAGATGTTATTTCTGCGCCGTTCAAGAGGTTATGCGCCTTACCCGATTCATCTAGCATATGAAGTTGGCTCAATTACTGCATTGGGTGCTGAATTGAAAACAACAATTAGCCTTTCAAAAGATAAACAAGTTTTTATGAGTCAACATATTGGTGATCTTAAAAATGACTTAACTTTCGACTCACATAAAGATTGTATTTCTCATTTAAAAAAACTTCTAGGTATAGAAACAAATGCTATTGCCTGTGATTTGCATCCAATGTTTCGTTCAACACGAACAGCTTTAAATCAGTTAAATACGAAAGTTATTCAGGTCCAGCATCATCATGCTCATATGGCTTCATGTATGGCTGAAAATGGATTATTGGGTCAAACTATTGGTGTAATCTTTGATGGGACTGGATATGGTACAGATGGGAGTATTTGGGGTGGTGAATTTCTAATAGGTGATTTTGAAAATTTTTCAAGAGCAGCTTGTCTCCGAACGATTCGATTAATCGGCGGAGACAAAGCCATTAAAGAGCCTTTACGCATTGCTGTATCTCTGTTGACAGAAACTTTTGGTGATAATTTTGATTTGCTTGATATACCAGCATTAAATTTGTTGTCTGAACAACAAAGGAATGTATTTACTAAAATGTCGGTACAAAAAATCAATTCAGCTGCAACAAGTAGTATTGGCAGACTTTTTGACGGTGTATCAGCGTTAATGGGAGTTTGCACTAACGTTGAATATGAAGGGCAAGCAGCAATTGAGTTAGAATCGCTTTTAGAACGCGATTTGCACATGGTTAAACCATTTAAGTTCAGACTTGAAGATAAGGATGGTCATATTGAAATTGATTATAGACCAATGATAAAAGAGATAACTTTTGCTCTCCTAAGCACAGAACCGAACTTGTCAGAAATTAGCCGGTGTTTCCATTCCACTATTGTAGAAATAATTAAAACTGTGTGTAAACAATTAGCTTCTAAGACAGGGTGTAATCAAATTGTATTAAGCGGTGGTGTTTTTTGTAATGAATTCATTCTCATGAATACAATAGATCATTTAGAAAAAATTGATTTAAAACCATACAGCCATAAATTAGTACCAACTAATGATGGTGGAATTTCATTAGGGCAAATAGTTGTTGCTGCACCTATTTTAAACTCAAAAGGATAAAAAATTATGAGTAATGCAAGAGAAAAAATTTCCGGTGTTTTATTTGATATGGATGGTGTACTTATCGACTCCAATACTGTTATTGAAGGAGCCTGGATTGAAGCCGGCGCTTTATACGGAATCAAAGTTACTGATAGTGATATAGTAAATCATATTCACGGCCAACCAGGACCGCACACAATAAAGGCGCTTTTTGGCCACCTGCCAATAGATGACCAAAAAAAAGTACAGGCCTATATTATTCATGCTGAAAATACTGCTGACTATGAGCCTATTCCCGGCGTTGCGCAGTTAATATTAGCTTTGTCAGCTGCAAAAATAAGAGTAGGAATAGTGACGAGTGGCTGGCGAGAAAAAATTGACAGGATCATGGATATGCTTCAGATTAAAGACTGTATTTCCGTGATTGTAGAGCGTGATGATGTGTCTCGTGGTAAACCATTCCCTGATCCGTATATTTTAGGTGCGAAACGTTTAATGCTACCTCCCAATAAAACACTGGTATTTGAGGACTCAATTAGTGGCGTTACCTCTGCTGTTGAAGCCGGTGCATATTGCGTAGGTATCGGAGAAACAATACTTATCAAGCATGGTGCTAAAACTGCAATAGCTAATTTTTTGGAAGTTAAAGTAAATAAACAAGATAATGGCGATTACAGTATCTCGTTGGATCGCGATCATGAAGTTTTTATAGAGAATTGATAAAGGAAATAAAAATAGAATCAAGAGCAAGATGTGCTGTTACTGTATTATTTTACAATGGATTTATAACTGGCGCTTGGGCGATTCAAATTGCATAATTTGCACCACGTTTTAATGTCACGGACGAAGTAATTGGTTATTTTATTCTTACTTTTGGTCTTGGCGCATTATTTATGATGCCTATATCCGGGATATTAATGTCTAAATTTGGGTCTCGTCAAATTGTGCAAATTTCGGTATTATTTGCACTATTAGCTAGAGATATACGTTAGCTAAAAAGAGTTTACCCACAAATACCCAATAGCGCTTTTCAGAAATTAATCACCAAAAATAAAGAAATATATCCAGAAATGAATACAGTAAAACCTAATGGAAAAGGAGGTTGTTAAATGAATAAAATAGGAAAAGATGAATTAGTAGTTACCTCACTTTTATCTATGCTTTTGGATGATACACTTGAATATTATAAAATTCATTTAAGTGATCCGAGTAAATCTACAAACGATAATGATCCTTATGCAAGAGCAAGAAGTATTATCGCAAAGCTATCAGATAAAGACCAAGAAAAGATTTTTAATTTTCTGCGTATAGTAATGATAGATACAATGTCAACAATTTTTGGCACCATAGATGGTTCATGTTTTCCTCCTAATATTAGTGGTGATTTCATTCTTGAGTATGATGGAGATGAAATACAAGGTTCATTGCAAGATGAGTTAATTGCCAAAGCGGAAGAGATTGGTGTCTACAATTAATGAATTAATCATTTTCCCCCGATCTGCTAGTAGGCGAAAAACACAACAAACAGGGATAGACCGACTACTGTTATGATTGCACCAACAGAATTGAAGCGATTGCCATCAAAGATACTGGGAAATTCTGCTATACGATGATACCCCAACCTATTAGCGGGATCGAAAGCGTGTTCCTAAAAAAAGAGGTCGATGCTAATTATGGCTAAACGTGTTGTTTGGAAGAAAAATGATCTAGTCAATATCCAATTACGTGATAATTTATACACAATTGGACAGATGCTAACCAGCCCTGAAATGCGCTTTTATGATATTTTCAATTCAGATGGTGCATGGCAGAATTTAGATTTAAATAAAATAGAACCCTTGTTCAGCGTTTTTGTTGGGAATGTGATTAATAAGTCGTTAATTCAAGGGAAAATAAAATCCA
>NZ_LZHP01000095.1:0-2790 GCF_001690605.1 Gilliamella sp. Nev6-6
ACCAAAGTTCCACACTCGATTAGCGGTTGTTTTAAAGTATTTCTCTTTAATCCAACGTTTGCCTTTCTTGCTGTGTCGTCTTTTGCTCCAATTCCATAAAGCCCGCCATATTAATGCATCCATATGCCCATAAGCTTCACTGGCGACTTGACTTCGGTGGTAGTTTGCCCACCCCCTTATCATTGGGTTAAGTATTTTTATTAAGTCTTCTTGTTTTATCATGCTTAACTTCTTTATCCTCTCTCTTACCTTGTTATAAAATGCTTTCACATTCTTTTTACTCGGTTTGATAATGATACTCTTGTTAAACTTTCTTACCGTCCAACCTAAAAAGTCAAAACCCTGCTCGATATGCACGATGTTGGTTTTTCTCTCCGATAGAGTTAATCCCCTTTCTTTGAGAAACGCCTTAACCACTGGGATAACCTTTTCTTCCAGTAACTCTTTCGAAATCCCTGATATGACAAAGTCATCCGCATACCTTACCATGTACGTTTTATGTTGCCTGATTTTCTTACTTGCTTTTTCACCGAAGTGTTCAGCGAGCACTTTCTCTAAGCCATCTAACGCCATATTCGCTAGTGTCGGGGAAATTATGCCGCCTTGCGGTGTTCCTTCCTCCGTTGCTTTTACCTGCCCCATATCCACAACGCCCGATTTTAACCATTTCTTTAATATCCTTTTATTCATTGGGATATTATTTATTAACCATTCATGGCTAATATGGTCAAAACAGCCCTGTATATCTGCATCTAATACCCACTGCGCAGGTTGGTTTGTTTCCCTCCCTTTGTGCGAGTATATTCGATGTATATGTGTTATCGCATCTGCCGTTGACCGATTAATGCGAAACCCATAGGAGCCTTTGTCCGCTGTTGTTTCTGCTACAGGCTGAAGGGCAAATAGATAAAGCGCTTGCATTGCTCTGTCTTTCATAGTCGGAATACCCAAAGGGCGTTTCTTTCCATCAGACTTTGGGATATATACTCGCCTAAGTGGCATGGGTTTATATCCCTTACTTGTCAACGTTGCAATCGCTTGCCATTTTGCCTCGGCAGTTGACCATGCTACTTTGTCAACTCCCGTAGTCCTTTTACCTCTGTTTTCAGTCACTCTTCTTACTGCTAATTGCTTAGCATAAGTCGAGCGTGTTAATAATCTTTGCAATCTTTTCACTTTGCGCCAATTATTCTCAAGTGTCGCTTTCGCAATCCTACTCTGCAATCCTTTAACATGTCTTGTTGCTTTGACCCAGTCAATACTGTGCCATTTACGAGCCATGTCAGAGGTCGCTGGAGCTGGACTCTTATTAGCCTTTAAGCTATTATGAGCTTGCTCTTTCATACTTACCTCTTGATACAAGAAGTAGCAGAAATTACTTGATTTTGGTGAATAACTACCAAGGAACCACCACGTTACGGTGGTAGTTATTCAGTAAATCAAATAACTCTACCACGATGTAACATGGTTAATGATTGAGTTTTGAGTTTGGCGTCTGCTTGTCACAGATGAATTACTTCCCAATAATTCATTTTAAACTGTTAGGCATTCGTCAGCTCATCCCTCGCCTAAAATAATTCCATTAGAAATTATCCACTAAAGGATTAGCCCGTCATCTTGCGACGGAAGACCAGTTAGAAGTCTGCACCCTTTCGGGTTAGGTTATGTTTCACACCCTATGTTAGCCATTACAGCCAACCCTTCGCTTTCTCTAACCTCCTTTACCTGCACACTCAACAGCATTGCTTACGCTCTGCCTGCCGTACACTCTTCCATTTTCCGTATATATACGGTTGCTGAATTGTGGACGGCAAATGTACAGGCTTACCAAGTTCCGTTATTACCACACGAATAGTTAAGATGTAGACTGTCCGCCGATAGTCGTATGATGGCGTATTCCCACGATAAAAAGGAATAACCCACTATGCACCTTTTGGTTAAAGCCTATCAGTAGCTTTGGCTTTGTCAGCATTACGACGTTTATCATCTATTCACTTACGTTCATCTTTCTATTCAGTCTAGCCCCTCATAACCTGCTACTGGTTATTACTTAGTTTCACCTCACGGTTACACTAACCTTGCTATTCCTCAAGGGGGTACATTGTCGGGAAGCTCCGCACCAGACCGTTACCCGTCTCGCACTATCCCTAGACTACTACTCGCCATAAAGTAGGTTGGCTCACGCTCTCGCTTAATTGCTAGCTCGTTCCAACAATGGCAATAACAGCTTATGCACTGCTCATAAAACTGCTCGAGTGAAATAAATAGGCTTTTACACCTGATATTTTACCAATAATATATTGTAGACATGATTCTCTATTGCCCCTTCATTATCAACCTTAAAGTTAGTATTACGCTTAACTTTAATATTATGTTGATTAATGTTGCGACTAATCACTTTGTCTATATTGTAATTACTTTCTTAATGTTTTACCCTGTGGTTTTAAATAAACCCTGGACATTAAGTCGTATCTTATTAGTTAAAAAGAGACGTCGGCAATCGTTTTATTGCTCGCCTTGTAGTTGTGTATAGTCCAACTATGACTGGAGAGTGTAAGACTCTCAAAAGGCTCCAGTTTACTTCATGGCGAAGTTTTGATGTCAGCTATATCTTCGGCTCATCATGTAGTTGTATATAGTTCAACTCTGGACTGGTAAGGTTTATACCTTACAAAGGGCTTACAAGAATACGTCCCCTCTTGTATACGGGTTGAAAGGTTATCTCTATAACGCTTTCTGTATTATCTCCCTTTCGGGAGTATGAAGGCTCCCTCGAGGAGTTTACAAGCT
>NZ_LZHP01000096.1:0-1128 GCF_001690605.1 Gilliamella sp. Nev6-6
ACTGGTATGTCCACACTTTTTAGTACCAAAAAGATAAGGTCATAGATTCATTTTATATTCAATGGGTGACTGGTAATTTAAAGACGAATGAAGCCTGTTGTAATTAAACCAATCCACATAGTGATTAAATTGCAACCTGAGTTGTTCAAGTGAATCAAAAATCGTGTTTGACACAAATTCAGTTTTCACCGCTTTAAATGTTGCTTCAGCCACAGCATTATCATAAGGGCATCCCTTATGGCTTAATGAACGCTCAATGCCAAATTCCTTTAAACATTCATTAAGGAGATGATTATCAAATTCTTTTCCTCTATCTGAATGAAATAACTCAACTGAATTTAAGTTAATAGGGATTTGGCTGATAGCATCCATAACCAGTTGAGCATTTTTATGTTTTCCAGCACTTCGTCCCACGATTTCTCGATTGCTTACATCAATAATCACACAAAGGTAATGCCATTGTTGTTTTACTCTCACATAAGTTAAATCAGTCACTAACACTTTTCGTTGTTGGCCTACGGTAAACTCACGATTAAGTTGATTACTTACTGTTGATTCGTTGCTTTGTTCTGTATTAGCACGATATTTTTTACAGGTATATTTTGATACTAATCCGTTTTCTTGCATGATTCTACCAATTCGGCGACGGGATAATAGTATGCTTTTCTCCCTAAGCTCTGCTTGTAGTCGCCTTGTTCCATAGGCTTGATAGTTATCGTTAAATATCGCTTTCACTTTTTTACTAAGCTCTTTGTCTGTTTTTTTACTGGTTAATTGTGGTTGATAATAAAATCGATTTCTTGACACTTGTAAACATCGACATAACGCACGTAAGCTATATCGATGTTGATTCTCGGTGATTAATTTGATTTTCGTTCTATTATCAACGCCGCTTGCTTTAGGATGTCATTCTCCATTAACAATCGCTTATTCTCTTTACGTAGGGTTATGAGCTCATTTTCTTGAGTACTACGATTAGCTTGAGCTGTAAACTCACCAATAGTTTGATATTGCTTTATCCACTTATCTAATGCGGATTTAGTCAGGTCGTATTCGGTGACAATATCCGCTCGTTTTTTGCCATTTTGGTATAACATTACCCTCTGTTTTTTAAATTCATTACTAAAA
>NZ_LZHP01000097.1:0-47382 GCF_001690605.1 Gilliamella sp. Nev6-6
ATTAAATAAATTAAAAAATAGCCTAAAAAAACGTAACAAAAATAGCTTTATCGCTATTTTCTTGATATTTTGAGCCGTTGCGGCCAATAAACACTGCATTTGAACCTGCGCTCTTCCTCTAAATCGTGCATAGCGATGTCCGTGATGTTGTTTAGCATCAGCAAAGCTGCGCTCTATCGTTTCTTTTCGCCGAGCATAGACTTTTTTACCCCACTGACTTAAACGAATCTCGTTGGCTTTCTCTTTATCTGCTTCCCAGATATGCCGTGTGATGACTTTCTGTGTATTTTTACTCTGTGTACACTGTGACAATAACGGACAGACTTTGCAGGTTGTTGCATCAGAATGATAATGACGATAACCTTCCCTGCTGGTAGTTTTATATATTAATGTTTGCCCGTTTGGGCAAGTATAAGTATCGTTTTGACCGTTATAGATAAACTGCTTTTTTCTGATGGGATTCGCACCATGGGTGGGGCGGCGATAACCCAACACCGGATATATCTGCTCTGCCAGCAGTAAATGGCAAATGGGAGCCGTAAAATAACCCGCATCAAGACCGACACCAACCGGATTAAAGCCAAACCGCTCTAACTGGCGTTTTAATCGAGCCATGTAAGGCTGGGAATCATGGATATTTCCAGCTGTGACATAGGTATCGGTAATTAAATTATGTTTGCCATCAACCGTTCGGTGATCTAAGTAGAAGAACCCTTTAGGCTTGCCTTCCCGATGCATAAAGCCACTGTCCGGATCTGTTGTACTGACTTTAACCTCCTTGTATTTCTCTACCGTCGATGGCTTTAAGGCTTTTTTCCGTTTAATTCTCTTTCTGCGTTGATGGCTTGATTAAGCGCATCAATATATTGACTGGGCTCAACAATACGCTGCTCATTACGTGCTTTGCCTTTATTGGCATTTGCTTTTAGGTGAGTACTGTCCGTATATAATACCCGACCACTTATCAACCCTTTGGCAATGGCCTGCTCAACAATATTATCAAAAATCTGTTGATAGATTTCACTGTCATTAAACCGACGGCGACGATTTTGACTAAGTGTTGAGGCGTCAATCACTTTTTCGGTTAATCCCATTCCCAGAAACCAGCGGTAAGCTAAATTGACCTGAATTTCCTGAACCAGACGACGTTCACTGGGGATACCGAAAAGATACCCCAATAGCATGATTTTAAACAGTCTGACCGGATCTTCTGCCGGACGACCGTTATTCGGGCAATAAAGTGGTGCTACCGCTTCTCGAATAAATTCAAAATCAATGACTTTAGCTATTTTACGAACAAGATGATTTTGGGGGACAAGCGCATCTAGTGAGATTTGCTCTATTTTTTCTGGTGTCGCTGGAGTTGGTTTTTTTAGCATAGAAGAACTTCTCTTATAGTGGACTCCTCTCTATTAGATCAAAGAACTCGCCAAAAAGCGAGTTCTTTGTCATCAATCTGAAGCCTTGAATATATCAAGGCTTTTAACTGGAGTTATAATGTCTTTTTAGACAAATCCATAAACCAAAATTATGATAACAGCTACTGGCACAACATAACGAGTTAGTGCTGTCCAAATGTTAAACCAGAAATCGTTTAAATTTAACTCTTCGCGAATGCGTTTTTGATTCATCATCCACGCGCCAAATACAACCGTGCCTAATCCAGTAACTGGTAACATGATTTTACTGGTTAGGTAATCAAGTAAATCAAAAATATTTTTACCAAATAGTTTTACTTCGGCCCATTCATTAAACGATAAAATACAAGCGATACCTAATGCCCAGATAACTAGGCTACTTAAAATCGTTGCTGACTTTCTGCCTAATGGTGTTTTTTCTTCTAATAATTCAACCGTTGGTTCAAGTAATGAAATAGAAGAAGTTAGTGCTGCAAAAGTTAGGAAGATAAAGAAAAATACCCCTAAAATAGTGCCACCAGCCATATTTCCAAATGCAATTGGTAGGGTAACAAAAATAAGCCCAGGTCCTTCACCTGCTTGTAAACCATTTGCAAAAACTAGTGGAAATATAGCCATACCTGATAGCATTGCGACAATAACATCTAAAATTACCACTGTGCGAGCGGTAGATAGTAGGTTAACCTCTTTTCCTAAGTATGAGCCATAAGCCATCATAATGCCCATACCTAAAGATAAGCTAAAAAATGCATGCCCAAGAGCGGCTAACATAGCAGTGCCATTAATAGCCGAAAAGTCTGGCGTGAATAAAAATCTAAATGCCTCACCAAAAGATGAACCACTGACATAGGCTGCGTATCCAACTAATACTAACAACAAGATACCTAGTCCAGGCATCATAATTTTACACGCTCGTTCTAAACCAGCACCAACGCCCAGTGCTACAATAAATGCGGTAGCAGCCATAAATACAGTGTGCCAAGTTAATAAATGGCTCACATTGCCAAGGAAGTTACTAAAAATTTGTTCTGTAACTTTGCCATTGGCGCCTTCAAAAATCCCTTGACCAGCTAAAATAATGTAATCGGTCGCCCAACCACCAATAACACTATAAAATGATAGGATTAAAAATGATCCTACTACGCCAATAATACCAACCCAATGCCATGATTTAGAACGATTTTCAGAAACAGCAACATCTTCCATGGTATGAATTGGATTTTTTTGTCCACGACGACCGATTAGCCATTCTAAAACTAAAATCGGCAAGCCAATAACAAACATAAAAATCAAATAAGTGAGCACAAATGCTGAGCCCCCCATTTCACCTGCCATATATGGAAATTTCCAAATGTTACCCAACCCAACAGCAGAACCAGCCGCAGCAAGCATAAATCCCATGCGCGAGCTCCATTGTGAGTGATTTTCCTTCATAGTACCCGTACTCATGAATATTTTTTTCCTTTATTCTTAATTGGTTAATCCTAGTATAAGCTAATGCTTAAAAACGTTTTTATTAGAGATAAGGTGTTAAATCATGCCATGAAATAAGCATGGAAACAAGAAATCATTAAAACTATTAATATAAATAACAATTTGACTATTAAATTTTATAGTAGCTTGAATTCAATTTGTGACAAGCTACTAACTAAATATTAACAGCAGGGTAAATTTATATTTTGCTCTTTTATTGATAGTAGTGATGCCTTAAAATATATGATTATGAATTTAGGCTGTGCTTTATAGGAAAAGTTATCATGTCACAAAATGTTGATTTTAATGAAATAAATAAATTTTCACAATTAGCTGCTCAGTGGTGGGATCTTGATGGTAAATGTAAACCTTTGCATATTATCAACCCATTACGTGTTAATTATATACAACAACATTGTGGATTATTAGAGCAAAAAGCGGTATTAGATGTAGGATGTGGTGGCGGTATTTTATCTGAAAGCTTAGCGAAACTGGGTGCTAATGTGACAGCCATTGATCTTGCTGATGAGTCACTCGCTGTGGCAAAACTGCATGCTGCGCAAAATGGTTTATCTATTGCCTATGAAAAACAGACTGTAGAACAGCATGCAGAGCAAAACCCTATGCAATACGATATTGTAACGTGTATGGAGCTGTTAGAACACGTCCCCGATCCATTTTCAATTATTGATGCTTGTGCAAAATTGCTTAAACCAGGGGGTAAATTATTTTTATCGACGATTAACCGTAATCATAAGGCAAAATTGCTATTGATTTATGGAGCAGAATATATTGCTCGGCTAGTACCTAAAGGCACACATGATTTTAATCGCTTTATTCGTCCCTCAGAATTAATGTCGCTTGTTGAGCAAGCAGGTTTCACTGTTGGTGATGTAATAGGCATGGAGTACCATCTATTGAGAAACCAATTTAAATTAGGACCTAATATTGATGTCAACTACATCTTAATGGCAAACCGTTAGGAAAATAAAAGAGCAATGTGTAGGTTAAAACAAATTGTCTATATAATATGCATATAATTTTATATTATTTTAATAAATCGTATCTAATATAAATATCACTGGTTTTTTTAAGTAAAAGTAAGTAAAATGCTTTGGCAATATTTTATCAACAATCCAACCAATGGTGAATATTGTCATGTCTCGTATAGTTAAAGAAGCACTCACGTTTGACGACGTGCTATTAGTTCCCGCCCACTCAACGGTATTACCGAACACGGCTGATATTAGTACTCAACTAACCCAAACCATAAAACTTAATATTCCAATGCTATCAGCAGCAATGGATACAGTAACCGAATCAGATCTAGCCATTGCGTTAGCACAAGAGGGGGGGATTGGTTTTATTCACAAAAATATGTCAATTGAAAATCAAGCCAATCATGTAAGGCGAGTAAAGAAACACGAAAGTGGTATAGTTCAAGATCCTGTATCTGTTTTACCTACTGCAACCATAAAGCAAGTTATTGATCTAGCTAAAGAGTATGGTTTTGCTGGATTTCCTGTTGTGACTGAAACCCAAGAACTGGTTGGAATTATTACTGCACGAGATGTACGATTTGCCACCGATTTATCTTTACCTGTTACTGCCGTTATGACGCCTAAAGATCGCTTAGTTACCGTCAAAGAAGGTGAGCAACGTGAAATCGTACTTCAAAAAATGCATGAGCACCGTATCGAAAAAGTGCTTGTTGTTGATTCACGCTTCCACCTAAAAGGTATGATTACCGTTAAAGACTACAACAAAGCCGAGCAAAAACCCAATGCCTGTAAAGATGAAAAAGGGCGCCTGCGTGTGGGAGCTGCTGTTGGGGCCGCGCCAGGTAATGAAGAGCGCATCGCCGCATTAGTTGAGGCTGGCGTTGATGTGTTGCTAATTGACTCTTCACATGGCCATTCGCAAGGTGTACTTGACCGTATTTATCAAACTAGAAAGAATTATCCTAATTTACAAATTATTGGCGGTAATGTTGCCACCGCTGAAGGTGCCAAAGCCTTAATTGAAGCTGGAGTTAGCGCTGTTAAGGTGGGGATTGGACCAGGATCTATTTGTACAACACGCATTGTAACAGGTGTTGGTGTGCCACAAATTAGTGCGATTATGGATGCAGTTGAAGTCGCACAAAAACATAATATTCCTGTTATCGCTGATGGTGGAATTCGTTATTCAGGCGACATAGCCAAAGCCATTGCTGCAGGAGCATCTTGCGTTATGGTCGGTTCAATGTTTGCAGGCACAGAAGAAGCACCAGGCGAAATCGAATTATTTCAAGGTCGAGCCTATAAATCATATCGTGGCATGGGATCGCTTGGCGCAATGGCAAAAGGATCGTCTGATCGCTATTTTCAAACCGACAATGCTGCAGATAAACTGGTACCAGAGGGAATAGAAGGGCGCATTGCCTACAAAGGACAATTAAAAGAAATCGTTCATCAACAAATGGGAGGATTAAGATCTTGTATGGGGCTAACTGGTTGCGCAACGATTGATGCATTAAGAACTCAGTCTAAATTCTATCGAATTACTGGCGCAGGCATGAAAGAAAGCCATGTGCATGATGTACTTATCACCAAAGAGCCACCTAACTATAGAGCGGGCGCGTAAAAAAGGGGGGGGAACCTCCTTTTTTTTGCAAATAAAAAACTTCAATAAAATCAATGACTTTTCTGAACCATTTTTATAGAAAACGTACTGTTTTTATAACGTCAAAAGTTATTTTAGGGGGAGTATTGGGGGGAATGTTTTATTCTTTTGGTGCCCAGAATAATTGATGCCATCACGCCTGAATTGGGAGGTTTAGTTCTGAATTCTCTCTCAACCCTAACATAAGGCTGCAAAACATGATTTTGGGTTATTCCACCTTTTTATTTAATTTTAATGAGTTGTTCCTGATAAAGCATAGCACTGCCCCAGCAAACAAGGGTATTTGGCTAGGCAGTGCTTATTTTAGTTATCTAAAATATCAATAACTTCATAGCAATCGTTTAATAATTCTATCCACTTTTATACGGCTGAGTCGCTTTATTAATTTATGCACTTGGCTAGGATAAAATTGGCTTGCCTGTATTTGTTGAAAATGAGTGACCAAGGTGGTTTTTTGGCGTATAGCGTTTAGTTCTTGGGTGAGTTTGTCACTCAATTCTTGTTTTGGATCATGTATTAATATGCCATTTTCAAGATCTAGCCGCCACGCTCGCGGATTTAGATTGTTGCCTGTTATAAGCACCCATTTATCGTCTACCCAGATACCTTTAAGGTGGTAGCTTTGTTGTTCATCCTTCCATAAGCGGATAATCAGTTGTTCTTTGTCAATAAAGAGTTGCAGGCGCTCGATAAAGCTTCTTAAGTTGATTTCGTATAAATAGGGTAGTCCACCTGATATGTTAAAAGGCTTATCTGGTGGAATATAAAAATCGTTGGCTTCTTTGTCACCAATAATCAGTTCCACTTGTCGTCCTTTACGTAACAAACGGATAATATCGCGGACTAAAATACTTGGTAAATTAAAGTAAGGCGTGCAAAAGATCACTTTTTGTTCGGTAACGTTTATTAAGTGATGAATAACTTTATTTAAAGCATTATTGCGCCCAAGCCCCATTATTGGTGCAACCGATAAAGTTTCATTGTCAGTATTGGCGCTGTATTGGTAGTTTGCATCCATTAAATGTTGGCGCAGGGCTTTGATTTCAGATTTGATCTGTTTGCGGGTTTTATGCGTGCCCAAATTAAGCAATTGCAATGCTTGATATGGTAAAAAATGCTCATGAATAAATTGCACCATGCTATCAGCTAATACTGGATTAGTAATAAAGTGGTAGCGGTCATAACGGTATTTATCGAGTTTGTGTAAATAGACATTATTAATGCTTGCACCGCTGTAAATAACCGTATCATCTATAATAAAACCCTTAAGATGCAATACACCAAGCACCTCACGACGATTAACTGGTACACCATAAATTGGAATGTCAATTTCTGTATTCTTTTGTTTTAATTGGTAATAATAATTGGCGTTAGTATGCGCTTTATCTTCACCAATTCTTCCTCGCTGTGCTCGATGCCAGTCAACAAATATTTTGATATCTAAATTTGGACGTTGCCGTTTAACTTGATAAAGCTCATTAAGAATTTCTTGACCTGCTTCGTCTTGTTCTAGATAAAGTGCGACAATATAAATACGTTGCTGAGCGTTTTTTATCTTGTCAATTAACGCTAGTCGATATGCTTTTGGACTATTGAATATCTCATATTGTTCGGCATTTTGTTGAATTTTTGCTAATTCATCTAGATGCTTTTGGTGATTATATTTTATAAATGGTATTCGCATGATTTATTTATCATTATAACTGGTAAATTACTTTAGGCTAATGATAGTTAAAAGTAATGTAAATAAGACCAGTAAAAATAACACTCCTTTTAAAATGTGCGCATTTCGATTAAGTTGCTTTAGGCTAAATACGCCATATCATTATGCTTATTGACCTTTAGCAGCATGTTTATGCTTTATTGCTAGGATGATAAATGGTTTAAGACTGCTCATCAACCCATGTTTCAATTATTTTGTAAGTTAATGCAAGTACTACTGGCCCAATAAACAATCCCATTATACCAAAACTAAGTAAACCACCAATTACGCCAAATAAAATGAGTAAAAATGGTAAATTAGCTCCTTTTTTTATTAAGTAAGCACGCATTACGCTGTCTAAAGTGGTTAAGATGATGGCAACAACGATTAAACAGATACCCTCAATGGTATGACCTGACCAAAATTGCCAAGCGATGCAGCCAAGCATAACCACTACAGGGCCAATTTGGGCTACACAGCAAATAAATAAGATGAGTGTCAGTACGCCAGGTAATGGCATATTGGTGAGAAGAAAACTCAATCCGCCGATTAACGCTAAGGTGATGGCAGTCACCACAACGCCTAATGCTACTGCACGGATAGATTGCCCTGCTAAAGTAACGGTGGTTGCACCGTATTGCTTAGAGAGTCGATTAGCTAGTAAGTAGACATATTTAGTGATGCTTTCACCTTTTAAAAAGAGTAATAGACTAAAAATAATCATGACGCCAGCATGAAAAATAAATATACCAATGTTAGTGGCTTGTTCAAGTAGCCAACCTATCATGGTACCAATATAAGGCTGTATGCTTGAAACTAAATCGGTACCATCGGTTTGAATCAGATTTAACCATTTTTGATGTAACTCGGAACCAAAGGTCGGTATGTTTTCAAGCCAGTCAAACGTGGGTAGTGTTTGATGTTGTAGCGTTTTAGCCCATTCAATAAGATGGTGACCATTTTGTGCTACAGAGCTAATAATTAATATAAATGGAATAATGCAAACAAATGCAAGTATTAACGCCATAACAAGCAACGATAACCAGCGCTTGTTAAACAGTTTTTTTTGGATTTTTATCATTAATGGCCAAGTCGCAATGACTACCATTACCGCCCAAAAGAATCCAAATAAGAAAACTTCAACAATACGATAGGTAATAATGATTAGCAACCCAATAATTAATAAGTTTAAAATTAACTTGAGTAAATCGGTAGTATTTTTTTCTGCTGGCATTTTAACACCATATTTATTAATCTATATTGTGTTATTATACGCATTATCAATTAAAATTAATATGATGTATTGATGATATGATGTATCGATGATTCATTCTTTCATACTGGAGATTTAAAAATGAAAAAATTATTATTATTGGCATTATTAGGTGTGTCATTAACGGCGTGTGCCAACACACCAAAAATTAAACCTGTTGCACAAAATGCTAATGATACAGCGCCATTTCCAACTGCTCAAGAGGGCACTACACGTTATGCTATTTATCTGCCAGCTATTGCTAACGAAAACAATGCAAAAGTTGAAGTAATAATTGGCAAGGAAATGAATGTTGATTGTAACTTACATAATATTGGTGGTACGGTTAAGCAAGAAGAGCTTAAAGGTTGGGGATATTCATACTATGTGGTTGAAAAGGCCGCAGGTAATATTTCAACTTTAATGGCTTGCCCTGAAGGAAGCAATAAAAATCAATTTGTGACCCTTAGCCACAATTTAGGTTTATTTAACTATAACAGCAGTGTGCCATTAGTTTTTTATGTGCCTAACGATTTGCAAGTTAAATACCGTGTTTGGCAACCTAAGGATAAAATTCTAGAAGCTAATGCAGAATAGTTTGTATTTATGAATTATTAATTGGTTATCAATTATCGATTGAGTGGTCAAAATATGCCCACTCAATCTTGAAACTTTCAATATTTGATTTTTTAAGTGGACATCTTTGAAAAAAAAGGTATTTTATCCCTTGTAATGCAAGGTTAGCTCGACATGTTCATTTATCATTATTAATGACTTGTGATTGCCTGATTACCTCGGTTTCGCTTGGCGGTGTTACATTGATAATTTATATCATTTTCTCAACGTCGATGGCAAAATTTGGGGGTCCGTTGTGTCTTTGCAATGGGCTTGTGTCTAACATGTAATATCCCTACAACTAGAGGAGAAGTGGTGAGCATGTTTACTCAACGTAAAACAATTCTTTCAATCGTGGCTGGTGTTTCACTAGCGTTATCTCAACCTGCTATTGCTAAAGATCGCGTCGTGCATTTTTACAATTGGGCAGGGCAAATCGGCTCTAATACAATTACTGATTTTGAAAAATCAACAGGTATTAAACTTGTTTATGATGTGTATGATTCAAATGAAGCACTTGAAGGTAAATTAATGGCAGGCCATTCTGGTTTTGATGTGGTTTCGCCATCAGATAGTTTTTTAGCAAGACAGATTAAATCTGATATTTATCTTCCATTAGATAAAAGCAAATTGCCTAACTGGAAAAATCTTGATCCTAATTTAATGAAATTAATGGCTACCCATGATCCTGATAATAAATATGCCATCCCTTATGTGTGGATGACAACAGGCATTGGTTATAACATTGATAAAGTTAAAGAGCGTTTAGGTAGCGATGCGCCAGTTAATAGCTGGGATCTAGTATTTAAGCCTGAAAATATGGAAAAACTGAAAGATTGTGGCGTAGCATTTTTAGATGCCCCAACCGAAATTTTCGCAAGTGCTCTTCAATATTTAGGAAAAGATCCGAATAGTACTGATGCTAAAGATTACACAGGCGCCGCTTACGAGCTGTTAGAAAAAGTTCGCCCAAATATTCGCTATTTCCATTCTTCACAATATATTACCGATTTAGCAAATGGTGATATTTGCGTGATTTTAGGATGGTCGGGTGATATTTTACAATCACGCGATAGAGCTGATGAAGCAAAAAATGGTGTGCATGTGGGCTATCAAATTCCAAAAGAAGGAGCATTAGTCTTTTTTGATACTTTTGCCATTCCAAAAGATTCAGCCAATCCTGACGAAGCACACGAGTTCTTAAATTTTGTCATGAAACCTGAAATTGCAGCGCAAGTGACTAATGATGTTAATTTTGCTAGCGCCAATAAAGAAGCAAACGACAAATTTGTAAAACCAGATGTGAAAAATGATCCTGCGGTTTATCCAAAACCAGAAGTAATGGAAAAATTATTCACCCTGAAAGTTAAAGAACCTAAACTTGAACGTGTAATTACCCGCACTTGGACCAAGCTCAAAACTGGTAAATAAGCGATATTTTGTATATCGAATCTTAACTAAATCCAAGACGGAGAGGCTATGAGTCTTTCCGTCTCGTTTTTTTTGGCTTGTTGTTATGAGGAAAAAAGAGTGAACGATAAAACAACAAATCAGGTACAGCCTAAAAAAAAGATGATAACTCCTTTATTGGAGATCAAAAATTTAACAAAAGTTTTTAATGATGATTATTATGCCGTTGATGATGTAAATTTGACTATATATAAAGGTGAAATTTTTGCATTATTAGGCGCATCTGGAAGTGGTAAATCAACACTACTACGTATGCTTGCTGGTTTTGAGCAACCGACTTCGGGGCAAATCATTTTAGATGGAAAAGATTTATCACAGGTTCCACCTTATAATCGTCCTATTAATATGATGTTCCAATCATATGCTTTGTTTCCTCACATGACGGTTGAACAAAATATTGCCTTTGGTTTAAAACAAGATAAATTAAGCTATAGTGAAATTAAACAGCGTGTTGAAGAGATGTTAGCGCTTGTGCATATGGAGCAATTTGGCAAACGTAAACCACACCAATTATCAGGCGGTCAGCGCCAACGTGTGGCTTTAGCCAGAAGTTTGGCTAAACGACCAAAATTATTGTTACTTGATGAGCCAATGGGTGCACTTGATAAACAACTTCGTGATCGAATGCAGCTTGAAGTGGTGAGCATTTTAGAACAAGTGGGGGCAACTTGCGTTATGGTTACCCATGATCAAGAAGAAGCTATGACTATGGCTGGTCGTATTGCTATCATGAATAAAGGTCAATTTGTGCAAATTGGTGAACCAGAAGAAATTTATGAACATCCAAATAGCCGTTATAGTGCTGAGTTTATTGGTTCGGTTAATATTTTTGACGGTATCTTGCAAGAAACGTTAGAAGATGGTTTGATTTTGAGTTGTCCTACTATTAAACATCCATTTAAAGTGGATTATGATTCGCCTGCGGTGGAAGGCGTACCGATTAAAGTTGCTCTCCGCCCAGAAAAAATTCAATTATGTGAACAATTGCCTGAAGATGGCTATAACTGTGCTACAGGTGAAGTTGTCGAAATTGCTTATCTTGGGGATTTATCGATTTATCATGTCAAATTGCCAAGTGGGCAAATTATTATTGCACAATTGCAAAATGAGCATCGTTATCGTAAAGGAATGCCAACTTGGGGGGATATAGTTAACTTAAGTTGGGAAGTTGATAGTTGTGTTGTACTTACTGAATAAACAAAAGAGGATATCATAATGCGATCCATTGTATTAGGATTGTTGTTAAATGCATTTGTGTTGCTCAATGTTTATTGGCGTTTTGTAACAACGGGTGCATTTGATAACTTATTTTTAGATGCGCTATTTACCGCAATGACATTGAGCTTTTTATTGTCATGCTTTGGTTGTTTTTTAGCGCATTACAGACCATCTAAATTTGCTTATCGGCTTATTATTGCTGGCAGTATTTTATTTATTCCAGCAGGGTTAGTTGTGATTTTTTATACATATAAAAAATTGCGTCAACAACGAGATGATTCAGATTTAATGACTCTTTATGGAAGGTTAACGGTAATTGCGATCCCTTATTTATGGATGCTATTACTGTTTTTATTACCATTTTTAATTGTATTTAGGATCAGTTTTTCTGAAATTGCTTTAGCAGTGCCACCTTATACTGATTTGTTAAGTTATTACGATGGTTTGCTTAATATTACGTTAAATTTTGGCAATTATTTAAATCTAATTAGCGATACAATTTATGTTGATTCGTATTTGCAATCACTTAAGATTGCTGCGATTTCAACTGTGCTTTGTATTTTGATTGGTTACCCATTGGCTTGGGCTATTTCACAATGCAAACAGTCAACTCGCAATATTTTATTGCTACTGATCATTTTACCTTCATGGACATCGTTTTTAATTCGTGTTTATGCGTGGATTGGTATCTTGAATCCTAATGGGCTGTTAAATCACTTTTTGATGTGGTTAGGCGTCATTGATCAGCCTTTGATTATTATGAAAACCTATTTTGCGGTGTATATTGGTATTGTTTATTCGTATTTACCATTTGTGGTATTGCCAATTTATACGTCGTTAAGTAAGGTCGATTCAACGTTAATCGAAGCAGCATTAGACTTAGGTTGTAAACCGATAAAAACATTTTTTAAGATCATTGTACCTTTAACCAAAAATGGGGTGGTTGCTGGAGGAATGTTGGTGTTTATTCCTGCTGTAGGTGAATATGTGATCCCTGAATTATTAGGGCCTTCTGAAGGCATTATGATTGGTACCCAGCTTTGGACCGAGTTCTTTAACAATCATGACTGGCCAGCAGCTTCAGCCGTTGCAAGTGTGATGTTGATGATATTAATTGTACCAATTTACTATTTTAATAAATTCCAAAATCGACAAATGGGAGGTAAATAGATGAACAATTTACCTGTTATTACACGATCCGCCCTAATTGTATTTATCTTCTCTTTGCTAGGTACAATTTTATTGAGTATTTTGATTTCATCATCGGGATTAACGCTTTTGGGGCAAAGTAGTTTTTACTACGGCTGTATTACTTTTAGTTTTATACTTACGGCTTTAGTTACTATAGCGCTGTTTTTTCGGTGCTTGAAGGGGCTTATCTTTTTAGTTGTCTTTTCGTTTTTATATATCCCCATGATCATTTTGATTGTTTATTCGTTTAACAGTTCTCGGCTAGTAACAGTTTGGGCGGATTTTTCAGTCAAATGGTATTTTGAGCTAATTCACAATGAAACACTACTTAAAGCTGTCGGATTAAGTTTATCTATTGCTGCATGCGCTGCTACTTTTGCTGTTGTGCTCGGCACATTGGCCGCTTATGCAATTATCCGTTTTAGGCGATTCCGTGGGTCTAATTTATTCTCATTTATGACAACAGCGCCGTTAGTTATGCCTGATGTTATTACTGGATTGGCATTGTTATTATTGTTTGTTGGCATGGGACAGGTTTTGGGGTGGCCAAAAGATCGGGGTGCAATAACTATTTGGATGGCACATGCGACTTTCTGCACCGCCTATGTCACGGTAGTCATTAGTGCAAGGCTTCGTGAACTTGATAAATCTATTGAAGAAGCGGCTTTAGATTTGGGTGCTAACCCATTGAAAGTCTTCTTTGTTATTACATTACCAATGATTGCACCAGCATTAGTTTCTGGCTGGTTACTTGCATTTACCTTATCACTTGATGATGTAGTAATTGCTAATTTTGTAACAGGGCCAGGCGCAATGACATTACCTAAATTAATATTTTCAAAAGTACGTTTAGGGGTTGATCCACAAGTAAACGCTTTAGCCACAATTATATTACTCATTGTAGGGATTATCGGTTTTATTTCGTGGTTATGGATGCGTCAGTCTGAGCGACGTCGCATTCAAGAAACACATAAGCACTAAATCCTGCCTCTTATATCAATATTGCCGCACATTGCGGCAATATTACGTTTTAAAATCTCCGTGTTTTTTTCATCATTTTGTATTATAGTGTGAATGGTCAATTTATTTGGCTAAATTCTCAGGGCGGGGCGTAATTCCCCACCGGTGGTATAGCCCACGAGCGCTTAATATTTTAGATCTTAATGGTCTGTTTATTTTATTAATAACAAACCACAATAAACCATCTAAAGATATTAAGGTCAAGCAGATTTGGTGAAATTCCAAAGCCGACAGTTAAAGTCTGGATAAAAGAGAGTTGCTTATCTTTCTCATGTTTGCTGAAAGGCAAAGTCATACTGGTCAAGCACAGCCCTGATTCTGGTATTTTATTTATTTGTACTTAATTAATTTGATGCATCAATAATGATTAAAATTTAATTAAGTAAATAATGAAATGAGCAAATTAAAAGTATAGGTATTTACCATGAATCAGTTTAATCTGAATGAGTTTGGAACTCCAATCGAACGAGTCAAAAAGGCCATTGCATCAATTCAAGCCGGTCAAGGTGTGCTAGTTTTAGATGATGAAGATCGTGAAAACGAAGGCGATATTATTTGGGCTGCTGAGTCAATCACTCCCGAACAAATGGCTATTACTATTCGTTATGGTAGTGGCATTGTTTGCTTATGTTTACCGCCAAAACGTTGCGAAGAATTGGAATTGCCTATGATGGTGGCCAATAATACCAGTAAAAATAATACTGCGTTTACTATTTCGATTGAAGCTGCCGATGGTGTAACAACGGGGGTATCAGCTGCCGACCGCGTTACGACCATTAAAGCTGCGGTTAATGATAACGCTAAACCTAGCGATCTTAATCACCCAGGACATGTCTTTCCATTGGTTGCTAAAGAAGGTGGTGTATTGGTTCGCCGAGGCCATACCGAAGCATCAATTGATTTAGTGACATTAGCGGGTTTAAAACCTGCTGCAGTCCTGTGTGAGTTAACAAATGATGATGGCACAATGGCAAGAGCACCTGAAGTGGTAAAGTTTGCCAAACAATACCATATGCCCGTTGTAACCATTGAAGATATAGTTGAGTATCGTAACACTCTCAACGCTTGAGCTAACAATTGTTCCGCCGATGAAATTGTTCGGCGGAGTTATTTATACTCATCATATTTAACGTTAAAAAATCTAACTTATTTTTTTGTATCGAAACCCTATTGATAAAGCTGCTATCTGAAATATTTTTTAGGTTTATAAGTTAATGTTTTTTATCGGGTTAGTGAAGTTAGTCTTTTTATCGATTTGGCTTGAAAAGCGTGATTTGTTCGCTTATTTTATAAGAAGAAAAATTTTGCTTACATCTGGATAATTTATGCTACGTTCTATTTTTATTTATCTTATGGCACTTTTAACACTTACTGGTTGTCAAGCTGAATCAACAAAATCGATGAATGTGATTGTAACTAATTCTAAAACAGAGGTTTTTTATTCAAGCTCTCATAGTGATTATAAAATTATTATTTATGCACCTAATCCACCCGCTCCCAAGGGTGGTTGGCCAATTATTTATCTTCTTGATGGCGATAGTTATTTTTTTACAGCCCATAGTATTTTGACTAATTACTTTCCTTTTCTTATGCTTAACCTACTTAACTATCCTATAAGTAGCGATACTAGATAAGTATGATAACGCCTACTTTAGATTTATAATAAAAAACGGTTTAAAAACACTATTTTATTATTCTATACTGATTTAAAATTAAATTAAAAAAGTATAACTATTTTTATTTTTTTCTATCAATTTATCTATTTCTTTTATATCTTTCTAAAAGCATACGATATGGTATGATATGGAATAGGCAGGCTAACTTACATAAATCGTAATGCATTGAATTATAAAAATTTGCTCTTGCTATTGATGATTATTCATTATAGAATTACCTACCTTATTGAAAAATAATAATAAAACTTGTGGTAAGGTATCATGAAGGTTAGTTGCTTTGACTTATTCGTTTTTTTTGACTTAATAGTTAAAAACATACAGTAATTAAGCTCTTTGGGTGGCAAATGTTCTGTTTGCGAACCATCTTTTATTTTGTCGTTGTTTATCGACAATAAATCATTATCAAGTGCTATATAAAATAGGTTATGACAAAAAATAAAGTAGCAAAACGAGGTAGCTATGTTAAGCGTGAATAAAGAGTGGGCATTTGTAGTGCTGACTTGCTTTTTTGAGTTATGTTGGATTTTAGGGTTTAGCGTTGCAACCGAGCTATGGCAGTGGGGTATCATTGTGTTGCTAATTGTTGTCGATTTTACTTTTTTAACCAATGCTTGTAAAACAATACCCACTGGTACAGTGTATGCCATATTTTCAGGCGTTGGTGCAGTTGGTGCGACAGTGATTGACATGTTGCTTTTTGACAAAGAAATTAAATTAATTCAACTTTTTTTTGTGGCACTTATCATTATTGGTGTTGTGCAACTTAAACGTGCGGATAGTTAATATTACAATAAAGGACAAATTTAATCATGGGATGGCTATTGATATTAATTGCAACTGTTTTTGAAGTTCTTGGGGCGATTGGTCTTAAGTTATATGCAGAGCAAAAAACTCTGTTTAGGCTTGTTTTATATTGGGGAGGATTTTCTGTGTCTTTTATGCTTTTTTACTTTTCTCTCCATTATCTTGAATTGAGTATTGTGTATCCTGTTTGGGTTGGTCTTGGCACATCGGGGGCAGTGTTAGCTAATATGTTATTGTTCAATGAGCCTAAAAACTTTTCTCGATTATTTGGTTTGAGCATTATTATTATTGGTGTTGTTGGTTTACATGCTACTTTATAATCAGTTTTGATTATACTGACAAAAAAACCGGAGATAATCTCCGGTAAAATATAATGTAAGGTTGAATAAAAAAAGAAATGAAATTAAATTAAATTTCGTTAGCATGCTCTTTTAAGAAACTTGCAACGCCTTTCGGGTTTGCTTGCATGCCTTTTTTACCTTTTGTCCATTGTGCAGGGCAAACTTCTCCATGCTCTTCATGGAATTGGAACGCATCAACAATACGAATCATTTCGTCGATATTACGACCAATTGGTAAATCGTTAATCGTTTCATGGCGTACAATACCTGATTTATCAATAAAGAATGATGCGCGTAATGCCACACCGGCTTCAGGATGTTCAACACCATATGCTTGCATAATTTCGTGTTTGATATCTGCAATAATCGGGAATTTTACCTCACCAATACCACCATTGTCTCGAGGTGTGTTTCGCCAAGCGTTATGTACGTATTCAGAGTCCATTGAAACACCAATAACTTCAACTCCTCGCTTTTTGAATTCTTCTAGGCGGTGATCAAATGCGATGATCTCTGATGGACAAACAAAAGTAAAGTCCATTGGCCAGAAAAAAACCACAGCATATTTACCATGAATATGTTGTGATAAATTGAAATTGTTAACAATTTCTCCAGATCCTAAAACTGCTGCTGATGTAAAATCTGGGGCTTTGCGAGTGACTAATGTCATAGTGTTTCTCCTTGCTAATTAAATGTAAATCATATCGTGGAGCATTATAGCAATTAAAATCGATTGTCCAAGTTGTTATAAACAATCGGTATCATAAGTTTAAGCTATTAACTGTTGATTATTGTTCGGTATTATTTATTAATTTTTTAGGTTTACCTTTATTTTTGGTATCTCGATGACGCTGTTTTATCTTTTTCTTCTTGGCATCTTCTTTTTTGCGAACACTTTTTAATTTTGCTTTTTGCGATGGTTTTTTCTTTGTTGCTGGCTTTGGGGCTTTTGTTTTTGGTCGCAATTCATCAATGGTTCTTAGTTTTATTGGTTCTTGGATATAGCGCTCAATTTTTTGTAGTAATTCGTTATCATGAGCTTCAATTAGCATAATTGCCGTACCTTTTTTACCTGCACGTGCAGTGCGACCAATGCGGTGCAAGTAAACATCTGCGGTTTTCGGGGCATCAAAATTAATAACGTGGGTGATATCGTCAATATCAATTCCACGCGCTGCAACATCAGTTGCAACCAGTACATTAACAGTATTATTGCTAATTCTTTTGATCGCTTCGTTGCGTTTTGCTTGTACCATTTCGCCTTCTAAATAGCAACTGTGGATGCCAGCTTGATGCAGCAGGTTAACTAATTCGTGCACACGTTCACGTTTACGAACAAATACAATGGTTTTTTTTAATTCTTGTTGTTTTAATAAGTGAGTAAGCAGTGCCACTTTATGGGGTAAGTCGTCAGCACGATAATAGAATTGTAGGATCTTTTTTCGCTCTTTACGTGATGGATCGGCATTGATTTCAATTGGTGCATTTAAAATGCGACTGGCAAAATTATGCAGTCCTTCGCCTTCAAGTGTAGCTGAAAATAATAAAGTTTGCTTACGCCAACGAGTTTCGGCTGATATGGTTTCGACATCTTGCGAAAAACCCATGTCTAGCATGCGGTCTGCTTCGTCTAAAATCAGCATCTCAACCGCTCGGCAATCAAAATTTTCTTCTTTTATATACTGTAATAATCGACCTGTTGTTGCAATAACAATATCTTGATTTTTGCTAAATACTTCAGCGTGATTCATATAAGCAACCCCACCAGTAATGGTTGCGATGCTTAGTGGTGTCGATTCGGTTAATAATTTGGCTTGCTCGGCAATTTGCATGGCGAGTTCACGCGTTGGTGTTAATATCAAAATACGTGGTGGCCCAGATTTACGACGAGGGAAATCTAATAAATGTTGCACAGCAGGAATTAAAAAAGCGAGTGTTTTACCCGTACCAGTTGGTGCTGAGCCTAAAATATCTTTGCCATCTAGAGCAACAGGAATCGTTTGTGCTTGGATTGCTGTCGGGGTGTTTATATCCTGCGTTTGAAGATTGTGAATTAATATATCATCTAGCTCTAAATCAGAAAAAGTGTGTACTGTCATAATGATCTTTTCATCTAAAATTATAAGACACATTATAACGGCAATTACTATAACTACAATCAATAAAAGTGTGATGGATTATTATTCGCTCTTTATACGTTATTTGCTTACAGATAAGTTATCTTGAAGAGAATGTCAACTTGTGTGCCTAAAATCTTAACGATTTATTTAAGCAAAACTTATCATCTTTGAGTGTTTATGGTAAGATTAGGTAAATTATTACAGCATGTAAAATGGTGATTGGGTTATTCCGTTGCGGTTTAACGCTTAATCAATTTGTACCTTAATACAAGCTGGTTCAAAATTTCCTATTAAATAATATTTCTATAATAACCATCAGATAATAACTATGACTGAATGTTTTTCGATTGATAATTATAATAAGCAATTAGAACGGAAAGTAGATATTTTAAAAACATTATTATCAGACTTTTCTCTTCCCGAATTAACAGTCTATTCATCGCCAATTAGCCATTATCGAATGCGAGCTGAGTTCAGAATCTGGCATCATGGTGAGGAGCTTTATCATATTATGTATGACAAAAAGACAAAAAAACGGGTACGCGTTGATGAATTTCCTATTGCGACTAAATTAATAAATCAAGCGATGCAAACTATTTTGCCTTTATTACAGCATAATCATCTACTTCGGCATTTATTGTTTCAAATTGATTATTTTTCAACCTTAAGTGGTCAGTTATTAATTACGCTTTTATATCATAAAAAGTTAAATGATGAATGGATAATTGAAGCAAAAAAATTAAAAATGCAATTAGCTAAACAAGGCGTAAATGCGAGTATTGTCGGGCGCGCTAGCAACCAAAAAATTGCAATTGATGTTGATTATATTGATGAAGCTTTGCCTGTAATGGATAAGACGTTTCTTTATCGCCAAGTCGAAAATAGTTTTACTCAACCTAATGCTGCGGTAAATATTAAAATGCTACAGTGGGCTGTATCCGTTACTAAAAACTCATCGGGTGATTTACTTGAATTTTATTGTGGTAATGGTAACTTTTCAATTGCACTGGCACAAAACTTTCGAAAAGTATTGGCCACTGAAATTGCTAAAGCGTCAGTTTATTCTGCTCAGCATAATATTGCCATTAATCATATTGATAATCTTACTATTGTCCGATTGTCGGCTGAAGAGTTTACCAGCGCAATTAAAAGAGAGCGTGAGTTTAATCGTTTAAAAGGAATTCATTTAGATGATTATCGGTGCGACACGGTACTGGTTGACCCGCCTCGTGCAGGATTGGATTTAAATACTATTGATATATTGAAATCCTATAAAACTATTATTTATATTTCGTGTAATCCTAATACATTGCGCGACAATTTGCAGTTATTGAGCAAAACGCATTCAATTCAACATTTTGCAATGTTTGATCAATTTCCTTATACCGATCATATCGAAACAGGCATAGTATTGTGTAAAAAGTAAAAGGATCTGATATTCAAAACAGGATATTTTTGCTACAATAAGCCCAATTTATGTGTGACTAATTATTGTTTTCAGTATATATACAGACTTGCGCCAAATTAGATAAAAAAAACCCTAGATAAACTAGGGCTGCATTAAATTGCAAGGAATGGATGAAAGGAAATAAAACAATGAAACAATAATGTCTAGCCTCATGAATCATTGTGTAGCTACTATAGCAAAGACAAACCAACTGATTGGTGACATAAACATTACAAAATGGTCATTAATATATCATGATTGATTTAATGTTTATCATTTATTCTATAGCAGTATTATGCAATTTCGACAATCAGGCAAACAACAAAGGAAGTATTCAAATATGAAATTGTTAGTAGTTGAAGATGAGCAAAAAACAGGTGAGTATCTTCGTCAAGGTTTAGTTGAATCTGGATTTGTTGTTGATCTAACAAACAATGGTCTTGATGGTTATCATAGAGCGATGACAGAAGATTACGATTTAATTATTTTAGATGTCATGTTACCTGACATTGTGGGTTGGAAAATTGTTCAGTCACTGCGTGAGGCTGGCAAAGATACCCAAATTATGTTGCTCACTGCTATGGGCAGTGTTGAGGATAAAGTAAAAGGCCTTAACTTAGGTGCAGATGATTATTTGGTCAAACCTTTTTCGTTTGCTGAATTACTGGCTCGGGTTAAATCCTTGCTTCGACGTAATGTCCCACAGGTTAATAATTCTCAATTGAGTATTGCTGATCTAGTCATGGATCTTCCTAAGCGTACGGTAACACGTGGCGATAAGCGCATTGATTTAACCAATAAAGAATTTTTATTATTAGAGTATTTTTTACGTTACCCAGGTGAAGTATTACCACGTTCCTTAATCGCTTCTCAAGTTTGGGATATGAACTTTGATAGTGATACCAATGTCATTGATGTCGCAATTCGACGCTTACGTAATAAAATTGATGCCGATTTTGAGCCTAAATTAATTCATACAGTCCGCGGAATGGGGTATAAGTTAGATGTCTTGGATGAACCCGAATAAGTTAATCTCATTACGTTTGCCTCTTATTGTTTGTTTAATAACGTGTGGTTTACTTTATTGCTTCAGCTTTCTAATTGAACGTTCTTTTGAAAAACTTTCAATTCAGCAAAATGTGTCCGAACTTAATTCGGTTATTGACTCTATTGAGCGTGAGCTTGTTTATTATTCTCCCGACGAGAACCGTGATGAGTTTATTCAAAATTTGTTATTAATTTTGACAGGGCACCATCGGTTATTTGTTTATATTATTGATGATCAGGGAAAAATAGTCTACCGAACTCGTGGACCCAATCTAGCTTTTGCTAAAACTCAAATTGATTTTGATAACATTGTTGAAAATCACAGAACAGATATTTGGAATCAAGATAAATCATCATATCGAGTTGCGGCCTCATATGTTGCCATTGAAAATGGCAAGCACTATACCACAATCGTTGCTATTGGTCGTGATCTACAGATTGAATTTATTCGACGTTTACGTGACGGTTTAGGTTTACTTATTGGTATTGCTTGTATTTTGGTATTAATTGGTTCTTTTATTAGTATCTATTTTACCCAAAAACCGATTAATCGATTGATTAAAAAGATTGAAAAAATTAACCTTAAAAGTTTGAATTACCGTATCCCTACTTCTTTAGTGCCAATTAAATACGTGAGTTTGGTCAAAGCATTTAATGATATGCTTAATCGTATGGAGGATGTGTTTCATCGGCAACGCAATTTTACAGCGGATATTGCCCATGAAATGCGAACTCCAATTACTAATCTAACTACTCAAACGCAAATTGTGCTCAATAATGCTAGAACGACAGATGAATATCGTGAGATTTTATACTCTAATTTGGAAGAATATGAAAAAATGTCACAGATGATTTCCGATATGCTGTTTTTGGCTCAAGCAGATAATCGCCAATTGGTGCCTAATTTAATTGATATTGATTTACATAATATGATCACATTAATGTGTGAGTATTTTGAGCCACTGACTGACGAGAAAAATATCACTTTCAACCTTGATGGTAATTGTTCTCATATTCAAGGTGATAAAATGATGTTGGGACGAGCAATCAGTAATATTTTATCTAATGCTATTCGTTATACTCCAGAAAATCAGGTAATAACCATAACATTAAAGCAAGTGAATGAAAAACGTGTGCAAATTGTTATTTCTAACCCAGGTAAAAAAATTGACAGTAAGCATTTGCCACATCTTTTTGACCGATTTTATCGCGTTGAGGAATCACGCCATCGTAACGGAAATGATAGCGCGGGCACTGGAATAGGGCTTGCGATAGTTAAATCTATTATTGAAACGCATAAAGGTACGATTTCTGCCGAATCTGACGAGCAATCGACACGCTTTATTATCAATTTACCAACTGCTATTTAACATCAAAGTCACTAATCAATAAATTAGCTGCTGCATAAGCAGCTTTATCTTTTAGTTCTTGTGGTACAAGGTCGTTAAGCACAACTTCATTTAACACTTGCATGACAGCACCTAAGGCATCTTCAATATAACCGAGATCATTACTGCCAATTTGTGCGTATTTTTCATAAATAAGATCGCTATATTTTTTCATTAAATTCGCTCCTTGAGGTGCCGTTATAAAAAATTAGTCAATTGTTGGTAAACTTGCTCGGCTTGAATAGTTTGCATCATTTTTTCGTTTGAGATAATGCTAAATTGGTTTTTTCCATAACCACCAATCAAATTTGGATCAGTTTCACCAAATAAAGTGATATTTGGGCGATCTAGTGCTGCGGTTAGATGGCTTAATCCGGTGTCTACTGAAACCACTGCTTTTGCCCCAGCAATAATGGTTGCTATGTCGGAAAGCGATAGTTTGGGTAGCACTTCGACGTGTTTAAACCCGTGAGCTAGTCGAATTGCCCGTGCTTGCTCATGTGGCGCTCCCCAAGGTAATTTTATTTTTAAGCCTGTTGGTTCAACCAGTTTGATCAAATTTCGCCAGGCTTCTTCATTCCAATGCTTTTCATCTCGCGTTGTTGCGTGTAAAAAAATCAAGTATTGCTGATTATCATTGGGTAATGAAGATAAAAAATGTTGAGCAATTGCATAATCGCCAATTGAGTCAGGCTGTTTGTATTGTAGGCTTTGTGCAAACAATAATCTAATGCGCTCAATAGCATGCATTTGTTTCGGTATGCTGTGTTTTACATCATAAAACCAACTTGCAATGGGTTCTTTTATGCTTTTTCGATCTAAACCATGTTTAATGCCACGTGCTTTGCGTGTGATTAAAAAAGCACTCTTAATTAACCCTTGTGCATCAATTATACAGTCATATTCTTGCTGGCTAAGTGTTTGGATAAATTTATGGCGTTCTTGACGAACATTTTTAGCAAACCAATTTTTTCGCCAACGTCTTATCGCAACAGGAATTACTCTATCGACAGCAAAATGCCAGCTAGGTATTTGAGTAAAATTTTCTTCAACTACCCAATCAAATGTGATGTTAGATAAGCTATTGGCTGCATCGGTCAAAGCTGGTAATGTATGTAGCACATCACCCATTGAAGATGTTTTAACAACTAATGCACGCATTATTCATTACTCTTTTGACAACGCATAATAAGATTCATTAATGTTTCAAAAACACTATCTGGCTTAATATCAATTAAACTTTGATGATAACCTTGCTCGGTATCACCTCTACGAACACGATGGTATCCAGTCATTAAACGGATAATTTCTGCCTTATCTGATAGCGGCGGAGTAAAATCAGGGCTACTTGGCCCATAAAGAGCCACCAATGGTTTATTTAACGCAGCTGCCACATGCATTAATCCAGAATCGTTAGTCACAATTGCTTTACAAGCTGCAATTAAACTAACGGCTTGTTCTAATTGAGTTTGACCGGCCAAATTAATGCATTTATTTGCATAGGTCATTTTTGCCATAATCTGTTCACCTACATTTTTATCATTTGCTGAACCAAAAATAATAATTTTGGCATGCTGTTTAACAAGCATATCGGCAAGTGTAGCGTAATGATAATCAGGCCAACGTTTGGCAGGTCCAAATTCAGCACCAGGGCAAAAACCAATTAAAGGCTCTTCTTGAGTTATTGAAAAGGTTGATAGAACTTGGGTTATTTCATCCTGCTTGACATTGAGCTTTGGCCACAATAGCGGATGTGGTAAATCGGAAGCTGAATGAATTTGATCTTTAGGATAAGCAAGCGCAATATAGCGTTCAACCATTAATGGAAAAGCTTGTTTATCAAGTTTACGTAAGTCGTTTAATATTCCATAGCGCATTTCGCCTTTCCAACCAGTGCGTTTAGGAATTTTTGCAAAAAAAGGTATCAATGCTGACTTGAATGAATTGGGCAATACAATGGCCTGATCATAATGATTATTTCGCAGTGATTTACCTATCTCACGACGTTTTGTTAAAGCAAACTCACCATGACCCAATGGCATTGTAATTGCTTGATTCACCTCTGGCATTCTATTTAATAGTGCAGAGCACCAAGCTGGTGCTAGCACATCAATTTCGTTACTGGGCTCAAGTTGTTTTAATGTACGATATAGGCTTTGCGACATCATCATATCGCCAACCCATGAAGGGCCGATAATGAGTGTTTTCATTTGATCAGATCCTTTTTATTGCTCATTGAGCCATTTCATATATTCTGCGGTGCCTTCTGCAACAGTTTTAAACTCGATTGGGCATTTTGTCTGCCTAAATTTAGTTAAGTCAGCCTGCGTATAGCTTTGATAGCGTCCTTTTAGGTGTTCAGGAAAAGGAACATAATCAATTTCATCTTTTTTATGGTAATTAAGCACTGCATCGGCAACAGCTTGGAATGATTCTGCTCGGCCTGTTCCACAGTTATAAATCCCCGAGATTTTATTTTTCCAAAACCATAAATTGACCTCAACCACATCACTGACGTAAATAAAGTCACGTTTAAAATTATCGCTACCAGTAAATAGTTTCGGTTTTTCGCCTTTATTAATTTGTTCATTTAAATGAAATGCGACACTGGCCATACTGCCTTTATGTGATTCGCGAGGTCCATAGACATTAAAATAACGGAATCCGCAAACTGGCGAGTTAGCTTGTGGTAATAGGCCTCTTACATACTGATCAAACAAGAATTTAGAATACCCATAGACATTTAATGGTTTTTCATAAGCGCGATCTTCAATAAAGTTATCACTGCGCCCGCCATAAGTGGCGGCAGATGAAGCATACAAAAATGGAATGTTGAAATCTAAGCAGTAATGCAATAAATCTTTGGAATAGTCGTAGTTATTTTCCATCATAAACTTGCCATTCCATTCAGTGGTTGATGAACAAGCACCTTGGTGAAATATGACATCAATATCAAGATCTTCATGACTGATAATGGCTGTAATAAATTCATCTTTATCCATATAATCAGCAATATCTAAATCAGTCAAATTGGCAAATTTTGTGCCATCAGTTAAATCATCAACAACCAAGATATTTTTATATCCTTGGTCGTTTAAACCTTTAACAATATTACTACCAATAAATCCAGCGCCGCCTGTTACCACGATCATGTTTATTTTCCTTAACCAATAAAATCAATCCGCTTATGATACCGATTTATGGCAAAATTTTCGAGTAATCATTTTAAAAAACGTGAATGAAAGCCAGACTATTTAGAAAATTATCTTAATTTTGCTGTAACTAAAATATATCTGGCCAAATTAAGATAAGGCTTAGTTTGGCAGTACTTTTGTTCAAGTTCTAATAGTTGCTCAAAGTGAGTTTCAGCTTTGGCTTTATTGGCAAGATAGTCGTGGAAAATACGAATGCCTGTTTTTTGTAGGATGGTAAAATCGATTTGATTAAGCCATTGATATACATCAATGGGTTCCCTTGGAAAATCGGGCGAAAGCGTCTTTTTTTTGCGCTTAGCTAAACCTGCTTGTGTATAGCCAAAATTGCCTAATGTGACAGTTTTAAATAAAAGGGCATGATAGTTATAAAACATTAACGATAAGTAGCCATCGGGTTTAAGATGTTTTTTTAATGCTTTTAATAATGCAATTGGTTCAGCGATCCATTCTAATACAGCATGACAAATAACTAAATCAAAAGGTTGGTTAATTAAGCTATCAAGCTGCTGAATCGGGCAGCAAAGACAATTTATCTTTACGTTTTCTATCTGTGCTTTTTGTTTAGCAAGTGCTAACATTTGTTCTGAGATATCGCAAAGTGTGACTTGATGCCCAAGTTTTGCAAGACGGCAGGCAATTTGACCTTGCCCTCCGCCCGCATCAAGTATGGTGAGTGGCCTATTAGGTGGGTAGGTTGCTAGGATCTCTTCTAGTGTTTGCCAAACTATCGCTTCGCGAATTTTACCTTTGGTTGTGCCATAAATGTTTTGTGCAAACTTGTTGCTGATATCATCAAAATTGCGATCTTGTTTATTCATAAGTTATTTTTGATTGTTCAACTGTTTTGCTTCATCATTTATTTGTGCTATTTTGTTTGCCATCTTCGTGTAGCATTGTTCCATTAATGCTCTAGCATCTTCTTTGCATAGATTTTTGGTTTCAATTGGTTCTAGCATTTCAACAATCATATGGCCATTATTTAAACGGTTTAATTTAATGTCATTGGTTTGCGATACACAAATTGGCACAATTGGTACACCAGCAGCAATTGCTGCTTTAAATGCACCTGTTTTAAATGGCAATAGTCCTCGACCACGGCTACGAGTGCCTTCAGGAAACATCCAGATAGATATACCGCGTTTCTTAATTTCATTGACGACTTTTCCGATTGTATTGCGTGCTTTTGATTTATTGTCTCGATCAATAAGAATATTGCCTGTAAGATAGTAAAGTTGCCCAAAAAAAGGAATCCAAGCTAAGCTTTTTTTACCTACGGTAACCGTTTTGGGCTGTAGTACATTAGCGGCTACAATTACATCGTAATTATCTTGATGATTAGCGATATATACGCAACTACCTAATTTATCAATATCAGGATAGATGCGAGTATCAACCTTTATACCCATTATGGGTTTAAAGACAAACCCAAACAAATGAGCAAATCTTGCTACATTTTTGGGATTTCTTGGGTTAAGTAGGCAAAAAATGATGCCTAAGACACAAATGATAATACCAATTATTACAATGCTAATTAAGCGAAAAAGAAATACCATAATTTACCTCATAAGTTGATTTGGCGTATTATATACATAATCTGAGTTAATATACAGTTTGTTAAAAAACAGTTATTCAAGGAGGTTTATGCATAAATCGACTATTATTTGGGATAAAAATCAGATACCTGTTTCTACTTATTTTGATGATGTGTATTTTAATACGCAAGGCGCAATTGATGAAACAAAGTATGTATTTATAGATGGTAATAATTTACAGCAACGCTTTGTTGAGCATAACAAAGATACCTTTGTTGTTGGCGAAACAGGCTTTGGCTCTGGATTGAGCTTTTTGATCTTATGGCAATCTTTTTTGCATTTTAGGCGTCATAACCCAGAACATATACTTAAATACCTTACTTTTTTTAGTATCGAAAAATACCCACTATCGTTAGATGAATTAATAAAGGTTCATGATAGTGTGATTTCTAAAAATAAAACACTATTTTTGTTAGCTAGGCGACTTCAAAACGGTTTAATTAACTCTTCTTGCCAGTTTGATAATGTCAGTTTAGCGATATGTTATGCTGATATCAGCCATTTTTCGACATTTTTAACTAAACAAAAGGTACTTGTTGATGCTTGGTTTTTTGATGGGTTTTCGCCAGCAAAAAATCCAGATATGTGGACAGAATCATTATTTAAAGATTGTTATGCATTAACCGCCTTAAATGGCTCATTTGCCACTTTTACTGCGGCTGGATTTGTGCGGCGAAATTTGCTTAATGCAGGATTTAACGTGCTTAAACGTAAGGGTTATGGGGTTAAGCGTGAAATGTTAATTGGTTATAAAGATAAGTAGCCTTGCCAAGGAGTTTGGCAAGGCAAAATGGTTATTTAAGTTTTATTCAGCTTAAAAATCAAATTGATAAATTAGATCTAATGTTTGCGCTAAGCTTGATGTGGCATCTAAATAGAGGCTCGGCATTAAACGATAACGTAAAGTAAATGTAGCTAATGAATCAAATATACCAACGCCATATTTGAGTTGCAAATTAGGTAATATATAACCGCTAACCACAACTTTAGAGCTATTGCCTGCGCCTTGTGTATCAAGTGTTAGATTTTTGATACCAAATAGGTTACCGATATCGCCAACATATTTACCTGTTTTTGCTGTGCCAATACCAACTAGCAGTGCTGTCATCATGTCGCTATCACTTTGTTCTGCGCTATCAAGTCCTTGACCGCGAATTATGTAGGAAAGGGCTTCTTGTTGTGACATAGCTGGGTCTGAAAATATTTCAATTTTAGGTGATTGAGACGATCCAGTAACACGAATTCCCGCCATGATATTGCTATTATCCATTGATTCAGGATTGCGTATAGCTTCAATATCAAGCCTAGCTTGATCTGCCGATCCTGAGAATGTGATAATGCCTTTATGAATAATTAAATCTTGCCCATAGGCGTGGAACCGACCTGTTGGTATCAACACTTCTCCATGTAGATCAAGTCCTTTATTGGTTTGTGTCGCAATCAGATTACCTTTAAGAGAGGCATTTAACCCAAATGCATCAACAGTGACTTTATCTCCAATATTGATCTCAAGATGGCTAAAGATGTTCATGCCAAATTTTTGTGGTTTAATTTCTTTTCGATTTGTATCAAGCATAACTTCATCAGGAGATACATCAATGCTTGATGGCGGAAGTGATTCAACCGTTATTTTCCCTTTTGGTATGTTAACTTTACCTAATAATGTTAATTCGTCTTGTGTCGCATTGATTTTAATATCTGGAACAATGGTCATAACAATCATTGGCGGCACCGAAACTTCCATAGCAGCCCCATTCACGGTTAACGAAGCTTGCCATTTGTCAAAGGTATTCCAGCTGGCATTACCATTAATATTAACATTGCCTGCTTGCGTAGCTAAAATACCTTTTAATGTGGATGATTTCCCATTGAAATTGATATTAACTTTGGCTGATTTAATATCAATGGGTAATTGACTTGACTTTATTTCGCTATGTTTTAAGCCAATACTACCAGTTAGTAACGGATCATTTAGTGAACCAGAAAATTTAACTGTGCCATTAATAGCGCCTTTAGCATAATCTTTGCTATCCAATAACGGATTAATAATTGCTAAAGCTAATTGATTGATATTTAATTGACCACTTAATTTTTTTTGTTTTACTGGATCAGTGATAACAAGGTTACCATTGATTTTTCCTAGCTTATTTAAACTAAAATGCCAATCGAGTTTGGCTTGTTGCTCATTAAACTCAGCCTCTATTTTAAAAATATCGAAAGGTAGAGGCAGCACTTTTGAGGTAAGCATTTGTTGAATATAAACATCAGAGCTAGTTATATTGGCTTTGATTGATGGTAGCATACTATCATGATTAAATTGTATGATGACTTTACCATTAACATTACCTGCAAGTTTGGTTTCACCATCGGTTGGAATGGGCAATTTAGACAGATTAATCTCTTTTAAGGTAATGCTTGTATTGGTATTATTAGTTAATGATAATTGTTTATCAAGACAAATACTTGACTGATTATTATTCCAACAGTTGGCATTAATACTGGGCACTTGATGGGCTACATCATAAGATAAGTCTACTGATTTAGTGAGCTGCCAATTGTTATTATTGCCTAAGTGAAGTAGGGCATGAGGAATCGTTCCGTTCCATTTTGTACGCGCTTTATTCAGTTTTCCTATTAACGAAGTTTTCAATGATGCTGGTTCACCATCAATATCAACCGTTAAAGTATGAAGGTTTTCACTGCCAGATAGTTCAATATTGGCTTTTTTGATTGTTTGACCAGGTAGCTCTATTGTTTGAGCCGTTAACTTAATATTGCCACTGGCTTGGTTTTTATATTCCACTTTGCCTGTAACATTGGCTTTAGCTATTTTTATTGTATCGAAAGATAGTGAATTAATGGTTAAATTCGTGTCTACGATTGCATTATTAGATGTGCCATTGAGTTTTATATTTCCAGCAATAGATCCTTGCATACCATCAACTAATAGCGGTAATGATTCAAGATTCAATTTTGCTAACAAGTTGCCTTTATCGTTCGCTCCATTTAAACCTATCTGATTTTTACCCCATTTAATTGCAAGATTATTTGCAGTAACTTTATTTTCGGAATTACTAGACATACTACCAGATGCAAAAAAATCAGCATGATTAATATTACCTTTTAACTGTACGTCGGGTAAATTAAACGCCCATTTACCCTCTTCAAGCTTACCAGTTGTTTTTAATAGACCATTTAATCGAATAGGATAACTTGGTAGCTCGTTAGTGAGATCGACATTATTTAGCTTTAGGCTTGTATCCCATTGTAATGCTTGTAACCAACTTATATTTCCCGCTACATTAATTTCCCCATGCGGTAATTTTATGTTGGCACGCTCTATCATTGCGTCTTGGTTGGTTCCTGTGCCCACAATCTCAAACTTGGTATTGGCTAGTTCTTGTCCCTTTATATTACCTTTGGCTGACAGTTGATATTGTTTTACATTACCCTTTATTGATGTTGAAAAATCATCTAGCTGGTATTGCGCTGATCCCTCAATTGGCCATTGAATATGCTTACCTTCAAGTTGAGCCATTATAGGTAAGTATTTTTCAATAAAATTAAGGTGCCCACTCATAGCCATTTGATTTAAACCACTCATCTTTATATTAGCTAATAGTTCGCCAAGCAATTTTCCTGAAAACTGAGCATTTAATTGGTTTTGTTCAGTATTCGCTTTAATTAATGCTAGTACAGGCCAGTTATCGTGTAATGTAATTTCGCCCGAGGCAGAAGTATGTCCATTGGCATAAGGGGTGCTAGCATCAAATTCCACTTGTTTTACAATAATGTGACTATTGACAATATCGGTTTGAATAGCAACGTTATTAAATCGATAATCTTGTCCACCAATATGTAATAACCAATGATTACCTGTTAAACTTGTGACATTAATATCTAATGGGATATTAACTTGGGGCAATGAATCAATTAGCGGTTGATTAAAAATCTCGGTAATTTTTTCATTAAGTGCAATGTCTTTGTCTATTGTTGTTACGGTTTGATTTGTCAGTGTTTTATCCGCAAAAATAGCACTTAGATCTGTTGCAACAGCAGGGTATACATAAATCTGATGATTCACCCATGTGGCTTTTCCTGTAAAGTCTGACATGCCAAATTGCATATCATCAACAATAACATTGACATCCGTTAGGTGGGTCTGTTTAAGATCTATCGGTAATGGTGTTTTGAGCTTGAAGAGGTTTTCTTCATTAGGTTCACTTGCTGGCTCACTTGATTCACTTGGCGAACTGTCAATTTGTTCGGTGTTAATGGAAACTTTTACCCCATTGGCATTAAATTGATCTACACACACTTCTGTTTTTAATAAGCAAAGCCCAGAAAGTGACAATGAAGCCTCATTGACTTGAACATTAACACCTGGTAATTCAAGGGAGAACCCTTGTATATGTAGATCATGAAACGTACCCTCAACTTGGGCAATTTTTAGCTCGGGTAAAAATTTATTTAAAACATAAGTGGTTATTTTGACACCTAAACTTGTGTAGATAAGTAGAATAGTAAAAACAGTGAGAAAAACGATAACTGATAAAATGGCAGCGCTTCGTTTTTTCCATTTACGTATCCGTTTTAATTTTTTTACTTTTTTAATTCTAGCCGTGTTGTTATTCATTTTATAATTCACTTCCTAAACCAATATATAGGTGAATAGAACCGCTTTTTTGGTTAAGTGGCGTTGCTAAATCGACTTTTATTGGGCCAACAGGTGAAGCCCAGCGAATGCCGATCCCCGTTCCTGTATAGAATTTAGTTCTATCAACTTTGTCAATAGCTTCTCCTGTATCGACAAATGTGGCTCCCCACCATGAGCCAGATAAATTATATTGATATTCAAGTGAGCCCGTGATAAGTTTTGAAGCTCCTTTTAACTTGCCTTTTTTATCTTTAGGTGAAATAGATTGATAACTATAACCTCGAATACTACGTTCACCACCAGCAAAAAATCTAAATGACGGTGGAACACGGTCAAAATTGTTTGCTTGTATAATGCCAAAATTCCCACGAGCTATAAATCGATGGGATTTTTGTAACGAGCGAATCCATGCGTGTTGTGCTTGAAAGCGCATCAGATTAATATCAGAGCCTAATGATTCACCAGCAGCTTCAAGCGAATAACGTTGAGAATCTCCCCACATTGTTAATAAATTACCGTCAGAACGAATTCTAGATAAGCTAAGTGATGGATAATATAAAAATGTTCTAAAGCTAGCATCTCCTTGGGTAAAATCATCACGTAATACATTAAAACCTAAAGCGGTTTGCCAACCATAAAAATTATCCCAGTTGCGTAAAGCGCCAAATGTATAAGATTGTGAGTAGGTATCATTATTATCAATCTTTTTATAACCACCTTGAATGGTGTAATACTGTTCAAGCGGTGATTTTTTTAAAGGAATTTTATAACTCATCGTAACCAATTGTTCTGGCGAGGATAGCGATAAATTACTTTGAAAACTCTGCCCACGGCTATTGATCCATGGTTTGTTCCAGCCAATTTTTCCGTGCACACCGTTATCTGTTGAAAATCCTAATCCTAGATCCATATTATTTTTCTTTCTAGGCGATGTATCGACATCAATTGGGAGTATTTTACCTTCTGTTAAATGAGGAAAGTCAGGCACAACTACAACTGAGTTAAACCAGTTTGTTGAGGTAAGGCGCCTATTTAATAATGACAACTGCTCTGCCGTATATTCTTCACCCTCTTTAAATGGCACAATATTAGCTAAATAATCTTTACGGATTTTGGCATTATGAAAAGTGACTTTACCAAATCGATAGCGTTTACCTGTTGTATAATCAATATTCCAAAAAGCTTGATGTTCAGACAGTAAAACCGCTAACTGATGCTTGGGCATATTGGCATCAAAGTAACCTTTTTTTAGTGATAAATCTTGCAGGTTTTTCTTAAATGATTCATAAACACCATGATTTAATATATCACCGATTTTGGGTAAGTTGTTTTTTTGTAAATATTCAAAATCGGGATCGTGTTGACCTTCACCAGTAATACTCACATTGAGTTGCTTAACAAGCACAGGCTCGCCTGGTGATATATTGACAACAAGAACTTTAGGATTTTGCGCGTTATACTCGAAAGTCGGTGAATAATAACCTAATGCACGAAGCGATTTTTGCACTTCATTTTCAAAATAACGCTTAAAATTGGGTGTATCATCAATTTTATTGGGGGCGATTAATGATATACGAGCATCGACATTGTCAGCAAGTTCACCTGATAATCCCTTAATTGATAACTTCATATCAGCATAACTTGATGTAGCACATATCACTAAAAGCAAGCCTAATGACCAAGAAAATCGTGACACATACACCTCGATATTTGTTAAGATTGAAGTAATTTTATATGTCCAATATAAGGCAAATGGCGGTAATGTTGTGCATAATCAATACCATAGCCAACCACAAACTCATCAGGAATGGAAAATCCAATATATTTTACGGGTACGGCTACTTCACGACGTGACGGTTTATCTAATAACGTACAAATTTCAATGCTACGAGGATGACGTAATTTTAAAATCGCCATCACCTTACTAAGCGTATTACCGGTATCAATAATATCTTCGATAACCAACACATCTTTATCACGGATATCTTCATCTAAATCCTTTAATATTTTGACGTCCCGATTACTTACCACCGCATTACCATAACTTGATGCTGTCATAAAATCGACTTCGTGTCCAACAGTAATGGCTCGGCTTAAATCTGCCATAAAGATAAATGAACCACGTAAAAGTCCAACTAAGATTAGCTCATTTTGGCTATGTTGATAATCTTTACTGATTTGTTGACCTAACTCGATTACTCGTTTTTGGATATCATCTGATGATATCATCATGCTTAATTCGTGTTTTTTCATTAATAATGCTCAAGTTAATTTTCAAAAAAATTTAATTAGATTCTAGCAATTTTCCTTGATAAAAAGAATAAGCAAACTTACTTTTTATCAAACTAAGATAAGAATGAATTTTAATATTTTATACTGAAATGCTTAGTTACCTAAAACCGTCTGACCACTCTCTTTAACTTTCTTTTTTTGTAAACGCCGTTTTTTAAAAAAATCACTTAAAATAGTACTACATTCATTAGCTAGCACTCCGCCAGTAACTTTAGCATAGTGATTGATACTTGGATAAGCAAGAATATCAATAAAAGAACCTGCGGCGCCAGTTTTGTAATCGCTTGCACCATAAACAACACGTTTAATACGACTATGAATAATGGCACCAGCACACATAATACAAGGCTCAAGCGTGACATAAAGAGTTGTATTGATTAGGCGGTAGTTAGTTAAAAGTTTTCCTGCTTGCTCGATAGCCATAATTTCAGCATGAGCCGTAGGATTATGTTTACTTATGGGTTGATTATAGCCTTCACCCATAATTTGATTATGTTCATTAACAATTACCGCACCTACAGGTATTTCGCCTATAGATTCGGCATGTTTAGCAAGCATTAATGCATGTTGCATCCAATATTCATCTAACATTTTACGACTATAGGTTATTGAGATTTAACACATCACGCATGTCATATAAACCAACGGGTTGTGTGGCAAGCCATAGTGCTGCACGCACGGCACCATTGGCAAAGGTCATTCTACTCGACGCTTTATGGCTAATTTCAACCCGTTCGCCAATGTCTGCAAAGATAGCGGTATGTTCGCCAACAATATCACCTGCTCGAATAGTAGCAAATCCAATAGCGCCTTGTGGTCTTTCGCCAGTATGACCTTCACGACAATAAACAGCACGATCGTTTAAATTGCAATTAAGTGCATCGGCAATCGCTTCGCCCATGGCTAATGCGGTGCCTGATGGTGCATCGACTTTATGGCGGTGATGGGCTTCAATGATTTCAATATCAGTATAATTACCCATGATTTTGGTTGCTTTTTCTAATAGTTTTAGCACTAGGTTAACGCCAACACTAAAGTTTGCAGCAAAAACAATAGCAATTTTTTTTGCTGCATCGGCAATCGCTTGTTTACCTGCCTCATCAAAACCGGTGGTGCCAATAATCATCATTTTTTTATTTTCGACACAAAATGCTAAGTGAGTCAGCGTACCTTCTGGGCGGGTGAAATCAATCAATACATCAAACTGATCTTTTGCTTGTTGTAAATTATCAGTAACTTTAATGCCACAAATACCGATTCCAGCCAGTTCACCTGCATCACTACCAAGCAACGATGAGCCTTCGCGCTCAAATGCTGCACCTAAAGTCACGCCTTCGATTTGTGCAACGGCTTGGATGAGCTGTCGTCCCATTTTTCCGCCGGCACCCGCAATTGCGATACGAATCATATTTGTTGACATATAACTTTCCTTAACTTTTTATGGCTATAGATAAATAAATATTATAGCGGAAAATAAGCAACTTATACATAATGTCAAATTGAAATACTACAAATTTCGAGCGCTTTTTATTTAAAAAGAGGTGAGAATTATGATGCGATCTCCTTGGTATTTTGGTTGGAATATTGTTATTGCAGCCTCGCTTTTAACGTTGCTTTCTAGCGGATTAAGGATGAGCATGAGCGTATTTTTTCTTCCTATTGCAAACGATCTTGGTTTTAGTCGCAGCGTGCTTTCTGGCATTATTGCTATCGGTATGCTTTTTTCGGGTATCGCCACGCCAATAGCGGGGTATTTAGAGGGAAAATATGGCACTCGCTTTGTGCTCATATTAGGATCAATCATTATTATTGCCTCAACGGTTTGGTCTGCGAATTCTCATGATTATTGGAACTTTTTCTTGTCTTTTGGTATTGCGTTATCTTTTGGTACTTCTTTTGTCGGTTCTGTCAGCTTTACGCCTATTGTGGCGCGTTGGTTTATCAAACGAAGAGGGTTAGCATTATTTATTCTATCAACAGGTAGTATGGCTGGCATGGCGGTGATGTTACCTGTTTTTGCTTTCTTCATTCCAATTTATGGTTGGCAAACCACACTAGTTTCGTTTGCGGTGATCTTCATGATTATGGCATTGCCTATTGCCTTTTTTATTATGAAAGATAATCAATCTGAAATTGCAACATCGAATATAGATCCTGTCATCAATCAAAAAACAGATGATAGCATCAAACTTATGGACGTATTAAAAACACGTCCATTTTGGCAGCTAAGCTTTGGGCTTTTTACCTGTGGTTTTAGTATGAATTTATTAGGAACACATGGTGTTCCAATGCTGGTTGATCACGGATTTGATTCAATCACCAGTTCTAACGGTATTGGTTTAATCGGTTTAGTCGCTATTTTTAGCACCCTAGTGTTGGGGTATCTTTCTTATATAGTGCAACGAAAAAATATTTTAATGATGGTCTATTTAATCCGAGGATTAGGTTTTATTGCTCTTGTTTTAGCATCAAGCAAATGGCAGCTTTTTACTATCGCAGCAGTAGGAGGGCTGGTTTGGGCGGGTGCATTGTCATTATCGGGCATAATTACCGCTGATATTTATGGAGTAAAGCTTGTCGGATTACTTTCTGGATTAACCTATTTTTTTCATCAAGTGGGCGCAATGATTGGCTCATGGCTTGGTGGATGGGCTTATGATAATTTACATAACCACTTAGTTGCCTTTGGTACGGCTAGCATCTTATTGTTGATGGCGGCTGTGACTGCTTATTTCCTTCCTAAACAATTACCGCTTGTCGCAAAACACGCAAAACAATAGTCTAAAACAAATGGACGCCAAATTGCGTCCATATCTATCTATAAAATTTTTAGATAACTTTTATAAAACTTTTAATAGTTCAACATCAAAAATTAATGCGCTGTATGGTGGAATTGATGCGCCAGCACCTTGAGCACCATAGGCTAATTCTTGAGGAATATATAAACGCCATTTTGACCCTTCAGGCATAAGTTGTAGCGCTTCTACCCATCCTTGAATTACACCGTTAACTGGGAACTCAGCAGGTTGACCACGCTCTACAGAGCTATCAAATACCGTGCCATCAATTAATTGCCCAGTATAATGAACTTGAACGCGATCGGTCGCTTTAGGTAAAGCACCGTCGCCTTGTTTAATGATTTCATACTGTAGACCAGATTCAGTTGATTTAATACCATCTTTTTCAATGTTTTTAGCAAGAAAATCTTTACCTGCTTGAGCCATTTTTTCGGCTTGTTTGGCTTTTTCTTTCGTTGCTTGTTCATGCACATGGCGTAATGCATCATGTAGTTCTTGTAAAGGCAGGGCAGGAGGGTTACCCGCTAAAACATCTTCCATTGCAAGTTTTAATGCATTAAGCTCTAAATTGTTTAATCCTGAGTCTTTTAATTGTTGACCAATTTGTAATCCAATAGCATAACTTGCTTTTTGCTCTGTTGTCTCTAATTTCATTCTTTACCTTTTATTATTAAAAATAATGTTTATTGTGACGCTATTAAGTTGGTTGATACCACAACAAAAGTCAAGCAATAATTCGCATGATGGTCTGATGTTAGCTTAGCTTATTAGCTAATTGTGAAAGAATTTATCAATTTGGCTAGCACTTAGATAAAATATCAGCGATAATATAAATTATAATTTTTTTTATGGATAATTTTAGATGCTGTTTCGTAAATTTACCGCCTTTGCAATTGTAGCAAGTGTTTTATTAACGGGATGTTCAGTTGTTGAACGTTGGGTATATAGACCAGATATCAACCAAGGCAATTATGTAACACCAGATGCTATTGAGCTATTACAAGTTGGTCAAAGCAAAGAACAGGTTGTCTTTATTATGGGCTCACCAATGTTAACTTCTGTTTTTGGTGATAACATTTGGTATTATATTTTCCGCCAGCAACCACAACATGGTGGCGTTAGCCAAAGAAATTTTGCTATCTATTTTGATGAAATGGGCATAGTAAAAGATATCAAAACCACAGAATTAGCGGGTTCTAAATCATTAGAAGAGATGAACAAACAAGGTATATCAGATCCAATTGATGTCAAATCTGATGATGAGAATTTGACCCCTGAATCTTAAAAAATAAAAGCCTCGTTAAATCATGAGGTTTTATTTTATAACAAAAGATTAAATTAATAGTAATAGTTATTTAAAACAGCCATGATAATGACAATATATATAATAATAAATACGATAGACGCTATAAATGCAATTAGAGCGTATTTCCAATAACTATAAAGGTGCTCAATAGCACTAACGATATCATATTCTTGTTGAGTATTGGCAACTAAACTAAATGAACTTCCCGATTTAAACAGCTTAACGCCAGCGATGATTTGTGGAATACCCACAATAGCGGAAATAATACCTAAGCAGAGAAATGCACCAGCAATTATAGAAATAACACCAAAAATCTGTTGCATAGCAGAAATAAACCGCATGTGTTTCTTTAATAATTCAGATGCTTGAAAAGTTATAGTATTTGTTTGATTTGTATCCATTTTTATTCCTTATATTATCGCTTCATTTAAAAGCGACGGATAGCATAACAGCTTTTTAATTATTGTCGAAGTATTTTTGTATATGCTCTAATAGGGTACAAACTATAATGGTTATATAACATCAATACTTTTCCTAGCTAATTTTCACTCTAAAAATCAGTCAGAAAAGCCATTGATTTTATTGAAGTTTTTGTTTTGTTTTTTTAATAAAAATCAAAGCGTTGTTACCCAAGCCATGTATGGATTAGGGAATTTGTATAAAGTCGTTCCTTTAGTTTTTTTAAAAAATTCCGCAAAACACCAGTCAAGATTTTTTATTGCTTACGCTGTTGTCGATTAAAAAACAAGCTACATAAAAGATCGATTAAGACAAAAATTTAAACGTTAGCTTGATTTTAAGCTTGTGCCAACGCTTTTAAATTATTCTATCTTTGATATCAGGTTTATAATCTATGTTCTTGCGATTTGTTATTTGTTAACTATTTGTTGATTACTAACCATTGATTGTTTGTTATTGGCTAAATGTTTTTGACTCTTGATGTAAAACCTTACCTTTTGATTTAATTACAACGGTGCAACGATATCAAGGCGTTCTATCTGCACGAACTTGTTCCCTATGATATAATAAGCCATCGTTTTTATCTTATCTAGTTTTTTCCGATATGCTGGGAACTTGAGTGATTCCCGATAATGGAAAAATATAGCAAAGAGCAAAAATAATATTGATTTAAATTCAACAAAAGCGTTATAAACACGGATATATCAATGAATTCAACCCTTAACAAATTTTCCATTGCTCCTATGCTGGATTGGACCGATAAGCATTGTCGCTATTTTCATCGAATTTTAACTAAGCAAACATTGCTGTATACCGAAATGGTAACAACAGGGGCAATTTTATTCGGTAAAGGCGATTATTTAGCGTTTAATCATGAAGAGCATCCAGTCTGCTTACAATTAGGCGGAAGTGATCCAAAAGCGTTAGCGCAATGTGCAAAATTAGCACAAGAGCGTGGTTATGACGAAATCAATTTAAATGTGGGTTGTCCATCCGATCGTGTACAAAATGGCATGTTTGGTGCTTGTTTAATGGGAAAAGCTGATTTAGTTGCAGACTGTGTTGCACAAATGCAAGATCAGGTTGATATCCCAGTCACAGTAAAAACCCGAATTGGCATTGATGATTTTGATAGCTATGCTTTTTTGTGCCAGTTTATTGAAAAGGTGATGCCTTATACTAATACATTCATTGTACATGCGCGTAAAGCCTGGTTATCGGGATTAAGTCCTAAAGAGAATCGTGAAGTGCCACCGCTTGACTACGACCGTGTTTATAAGCTCAAACAAGATTATCCTCATTTAACCATAGCTATCAACGGTGGTATAAAAACAATGGATGAAATAAAACACCACTTACAATATGTTGATGGTGTAATGGTAGGGCGAGAAGCATATCAAAACCCTTGGTTATTGACTGAAATCGATTCGAAAATTTTTGGTGAAAAGCCCTCTGTCATCGACCCGATATCGGCTATTCGTGCTCTTTATCCTTACATTGAACAGCAGTTAGCACAAGGTGCTCAGCTTAACCACATTATGCGTCACACTTTAGGCCTCTTTAATGGGTGTAAAGGTGCAAGGCAATGGCGACGTTATCTTAGCGAAAATGCGCACAAAAAAGGAGCTGGAGTCGATGTGGTAGAACAAGCTTTAATGTTTATAGAATAGTTTTTATAGAATGGTTTTCCTAAAATTGTCATTATATTCGCTTATAATGACAACAATTGCACGCAGTTAGTGTATCGTTATATACTAGCCCACAATTTTTCTAATGGTTTTTATCTAGTGCGTTTAAATTCAAGTCAACAAAAAGCGGTCGAATATGTTTCAGGTCCTTGCCTTGTTTTAGCGGGGGCAGGATCAGGAAAGACGCGGGTTATCATCAATAAAATTGCCTATTTAATTCGGGTGAAAGAATATTTACCCCGTCATATTGTCGCAGTAACTTTTACTAATAAAGCAGCACGTGAAATGAAAGAACGTATTGCCCAATCGCTTAGTAAACAAGAGGCCAGAGGGCTGAAAATTTCCACATTTCATACTCTAGGATTAGATATTATTCGCCGAGAGTACAAGCATTTAGGTATAAAATCTAACTTTTCATTATTTGATGATCATGATCAAATAGCGCTACTTAAAGAGCTGACTCATCAATGGTTAGAGGGTGATAAGGATCTGATAAATCAGTTACGTGCAACAATCTCAAATTGGAAAAATGATATTGTTGACTCAACTCTTGCTATGGCCCGAGCGCAAACCAACAAAGAAAAGCTATTTGCCCATTGTTACCTGCTTTATGAAAAACAGCTAAAAGCATGCAGTATTTTAGACTTTGATGATCTGATTCTAATGCCCACACTGCTATTAAAAAATAACGAACAAGTGCGGGAAAAGTGGCAAAATAAAGTGCGTTATTTATTGGTTGATGAATATCAAGATACCAATACAAGCCAATATGAATTTATCAAATTGCTGGTTGGTAGCCGAGCTAAATTTACCGTTGTTGGTGATGACGATCAATCTATCTATTCTTGGCGTGGCGCAAGACCAAAAAATTTAGTATTACTCAAACAAGACTTCCTCCATTTAGAAGTGATTAAACTAGAACAAAATTACCGATCATCAGGTCGAATTTTAAAAGTAGCAAATATTTTAATCGAAAATAACCCACATATTTTTGAAAAAAAACTGTTTTCCGAACTGGGTTATGGTGACGTATTAAAAGTTATTTCTGCCGATAGTGAAGAGCACGAAGCCGAAAAAGTGATTAATGACCTTATTGGTCATCGCTTTGCTAATAACAGCCAATATGGCCAATATGCCATATTATATCGTGGCAATCATCAGGCAAGACTGATTGAAAAAATGTTAATGCAATACCGAGTACCATATCGAATCTCTGGTGGTACATCGTTTTTTTCGCGAATTGAAATTAAGGACTTGATGGCCTATTTGCGTTTATTAACTAATCCTGATGATGATAATGCCTTTATTCGCATCATTAACACACCCAAACGAGAAATAGGTCCTGCAACCATTCAAAAACTGGGCGAATGGGCTAATCAGCGAGGAGTGAGTTTATACCAAGCAAGCCATGATATGGGCTTGACCGAGTTTTTATCTGGCAAACGCATGGAATCATTACAAGTTTTCATTCACTGGTTCGATACACTTATTCAAAAAACACATACAGAACCCATGAATGCTATTTATGAACTACTGCATGGCATTCATTATGAAAGTTGGATTTACGAGACATCCGCATCACCAGCAGCAGGGCAAATGCGCATGCGCAATGTTGAACAGTTGATTAGTTGGTTAAATGATATGTTACAAGGTGATGATATTGATGAAGCAATGACGCTTGAGCAAGCAGTTGCCAGATTTACCCTGCGTGATATGTTAGAACGTAACGAGACTGAAGAAGAGCTCGATCAGGTTCAACTCATGACATTGCATGCCTCTAAAGGATTGGAATTTCCATATGTTTATTTGATCGGCATGTCTGAAGGCTTATTACCCCACCAAACCAGTATTGATGAAGATAATATCGAAGAAGAGCGCCGTTTAGCCTATGTCGGTATTACTCGAGCACAACGTGAGCTCACCTTCTCATTTAGTCGGCAACGAAAACAATTTGGCGAAACACTGCAAGTTGAACCGAGCCGATTTTTATTAGAGCTACCACAAGACGACTTAGCTTGGCAAGATCAGCGTAATGCATTATCACCCGAAAAAAAAATGCAACAAGGCCAAAGTCGGTTAGCGATGTTAAAGGCGCAAATAGCCAAAGCGAAATAATCAACGGTCAATAATCAAAATTAAATAACTAAATAATTAAAAATCCTTATTATCTAAGGAACAATAAACGATGAAGTTTATCATTACAGCTATTTTAATTTTTACCTGTTGCTTTGCCAATGCGACAGAGTTAAAGTCTAAAACTCATAACCTGCGATTTTTTATCTTGCTTAAAAAATTTCAAGCCGAAAAAAAACTTACCAAGGCTTGATACAGTAACAGGGAAAGAAATACTCAGTCAATTTACTGATCCTAAGCTTATTGCGGATTTGTCAAAAGATAAGCTAGAAGAACAACTGAATATCACCAATTATATTAATTGATTAGTTGAAACCTATTTAACTTTTTCACTCAATGAATTAAACACGATAACGGATTAAGATTTCACTAATAATCTAAAACGATTCCAACCCGAAGTTATTTTATTAAGTAATTTTAATATAGAATATTTTGCTACAATATCGCCATATGTTAACCAATTTTATGAAGAATTGCCAGATTCGGAAAAAAGTGCGTTAACACTACTTAGCGTTAACGCGATGCAATCTGAAATGCTAAAATATTATGCAGGTGGATTAATGTGGATGGACTTGCCAGACTGTTTAACCGACCAATCTAAACTGAAAATCATCACCATGCTAGCAAAATCTGTTGAAAATTATGCAAAATATATACCTGAATCAGAAAAGGCCAAAATTATCGAAAATGCTGAAAATTTGATGACCAAACAACATCAATTTAAATCACAGTTATCACATATTATCGAAGTAATGAAAAAGAACGAATGTGAAACATTATGCCAAATAACCCCGCCAAATGAGAACAATATTTATATAAATTAAATAATTAAAACAGAAGGTTATTAATGAATAATAGAATAAATAATTTTTAAAGATACGATATGTTTTGGAATATAAAAAATTAATCCTAAGTAATGATATTCGTTATCATGATCAAAATAATAAAAACTCAATTGGTGATATTTTGTTAATCTAATATAATAAACAATCAAAAATCATTGACGGATAGAAATAGCTTTATATAATACACATCGTCTAATCAACAAATCCTATCTAAGTCTCCTTAGCTCAGCTGGATAGAGCAACGGCCTTCTAAGCCGTAGGTCACAGGTTCGAATCCTGTAGGGGACGCCATTTAATTATTAAAAAAATCAATAAATTACGCTATACTTTAAAATCTAAAGGAAATCTCACTGCTTAAGTTAGGCTAAAACGCTTATACTGCTATTTTTATTAATGTCGCTTATTATGTAATAGTCTTTATGCTTACCCATTTCAATGATCAACAGTTGGCTATTTGGCAGTGAAACCAGTCGAGTAAAACCCGAAAGTAGCACTGCGATTTCCTAATACTATTCCACCAGAACAACAGTAAATCCAGCAAACGGTAAATGAAAGGATTTATCGATCAGGTGAAAGACATCAAGTGGTTTATCTGATGAAGATTGGTATAAATTAACTCGACTATTATTTTGTTGCTAATTATATGAGAGAAAAAATACAGTTAATTGAACCAGCGCGATTGATTGTTAAAAGAAATACGATGTATATAATTACAAATCATCTTACTACAAGCAGGAATAGATTATTGCCAATTATTCGGCATAACCGACTAAAAATCAGCCAGAAAACGCATTGATTTTATTTAAGTTTTTTGATTGTTTGTTGCGCCGGTAGTGGCGTGATAGCATCAGAAGCCGAAGACCCGAACAAAAACCGCCTTGATATAGGCACAATCAGCTTTAGTGATATCAAAAACAAAGCCGAATTTAACGTCAGCCATATCTTGGTCAGTGGAGGCACAGGTGGCGCGAGCGCTCAAATGGCGTACCATAACAGTGAAAAAGACTCAAGCATTACCCATTTAGCGATAGAGCAAGGTCAACTCATCATCCGCAATCAGGACAAACAACAACAGGATATCAACGCATTAAGCCAAGATACCGAGAATGCGAACCACATGCTAAAACCGATTTTTGTAATGGCACAACTTGCTCAATAGAAGTAAAAAATTATGATATAGAAAAATATTCTGATAATCTGATTAATAATATTTCTAAACAAGCAATTGAACGACAAAGACATTTACCAAATGGTATGCGACAAGATGTTGTGATAGATGTTAGAGGGCAGCATTTAACGCCAGCGTTAGAGTTCAAAATTAGACAAGGAATCGTTCGAAAATCTAACGGGATCATTAAGCGAGAACAAATTACGTTTAAAAAAAAATAAGGAGTAAATGATAATGTCAGAAGATACTGGTTTTTGTGGGGGAAGTTCCATATTTGCTCTAGGTACAGACAGTGATATGAAATTATTTTTTGATTGTATTTCATATTATCTGCTGCCGAAATATCCTAAAGAAGATTGGTCTATTTTAACAGACCGTTTATATCGTCGATATTTAAAATTAGAAGAGTTAGATACGGCTGAATCTTTAATGAAATTGGTCGAGGAAGAGTTTAAACAGTTAGATAGAGATGCCATTGATTGGGGTCCTATTTTATCAGGTAAAGCCAAAAGTGGTTTGGACAGAACAAAATCAACTTTATATGATATTTTTGATGATTACTTTTATGCATTTCATCAGTGTGTTGAATCCGCCAAGATGAATCATGAATGGTTTAAATCAGAACCCGATTATAAGTATCGACCAGTAATGGTATGCATGGCTCAAGTGCCTTATGTTGTTGATTATGGATATATACCTTTATCTGTTTTTGATAACTTAGGAGCAGATGAAAAGCCGATTTGGTGGACAGGAAAAATCCCTAAATAGCGAATATTTTTTGATTTATTGGTTTTCAGCTTTGGCAAGATATCGTTGAGCTGAAACCAACATCTCATAAAAAGGCAAGAAACAATCTAAAACAAGCTCAACAATAACCCAAAATCAAATCCAACCAAACAAAAAAACAAAACATCAGCGTATTATTGCAACTGGCAGCTGGACTTGCTGCTATCAGTATGGGGAATGCGGGTGATGTTGGGGGACTTCAATAGCTACGCGGAAAAATGCGGTATATGAATCAGAGGTGAAGTTTAATAAGGATAAACCAGTAATAGCAGATCCAACTAAAGCAAAAAAACAATATGGAATTAGACCTCATCAATTTGATGAATTGAAAAAACTCTATTATTTAAGGAAGCGGTAAAAATGGTAATAAATAGTGAATATATGAGACAATTGTTATTAGAAAGGGAGCGATTTGATAACCCCCCGGATTATACAGTAAAGACAACTGGTGTAGGAATAGCAAGATTTGTTATTCATTGCAATAATGATGTAGATGAAGTGCTGAACTTAGCTAAAAGAATATTAGTGATAGTAAACTATAATTCAGAACCTGTTTGGCCATCTTTTGAAGAATGGTTAAAAATATTACCAGATAAGTTTATTAATAATTGTGCAAAAGAATTAACGAAAGAAGAATTAAAAGAACAAAAAATACAATGGGATAATCTAACTTATGAGCAGAGGTTAGAAGAAGCTAAGAAAGATCAAGCATGGACTTTATCTGATTGGCTTGGATGGTTAGAACCTGATGCTAGAGAGTGGTTTTGGTGGAATGCACATAAATTTGATGGTGAAATTGAAAATACTCATTTTCTAATTGAAGTTACAGCGTTAGATGATCCTTTTCCATCAGGTGCTTTAAAATGGTTATTTAAGGCTTGCGGTGCAATTGATGTCATCTCTACAGATGATATTTGATTTTAGCTCTATCCTACATTTGTGTATTTGCCAGTTAGAGGTGGCAGTTAATCCTGTCACCAAACCCTATAATTAATATTCCAAGTACTAATTTTCTTAGTATAAACCTTAGTTATTATTACAAGGAAACTCAGCCCAGCCTTAGCGGGAGGTTTAGGGGCAGCAGCGAGTGAACGTAGTGCTGAAGTCATAGCGGGCATTTTATATCCGGATAAAGCAATAACAGAGTTATCGCAAGAAGAGCGACAAAAAATCAGCGCACTATCCCAACTAGCTACAGGCCTTGCCATCGCAGCATCTGGTGGAGATATCCAAGATGTGAATACGGGGATTGCTGCGAGTAAGAATGCAGTTGAGAATAACTTCGCAGCAGTTGTAGTTAGAGCTGGAGGGATGATTTGCGTAAGAATTTCGGTTTGCGCAAACTATGTTGCTGGAACAGGTTTAGCTGCATTATTAGGTATATCTGTGGTTAATAGCCTTAGTGAGAATGATAAAACTAATGCTATTAATGCGATTAGAAGTGGTGATTCATTTGCTATAGCTAGTTTGACTGAAGAACAAATAGATTTTCTAAATAAAAATAAAAATGATTTTCTTATCGCTGATTTTGCAGACAGAATACCGCTAATTCATGGGCAAGAAAGTAATTCAAGTACTTCACAAAACAACGGCGTTG
>NZ_LZHP01000098.1:0-7235 GCF_001690605.1 Gilliamella sp. Nev6-6
ATACCCATGATATTCGGCCAGTTTATCTAAGTAACGGGTAATCCTTCCTGCGAGTAAGCTTACTGCAATATCAATACCTAACGCCTCACGATTAAAGTCATCGATGACATTGAATGTCCTAAAGCGACGTTGATTACGACTACTGTCACTCATAAAATCCATTGACCAACATTCACCTTGTTTATTGGGGACTAATAACCTTTCTGGGCATCGTGGAGGAATGCGTTTTTTACGCTTTACCCTGAGATTAAGCTTTAATTCACAATACACCCGATATACCCGTTTATGATTCCATTGATAGCCGAGCTTTCTGATACGATGAAAACATTTAGGAAAGCCCCAACGTAAATGCCTATCTGTGATAGCATTCAACACCGAAACAATCACCGAATCATCCAGTAACTTAGGTTGATAATAGTAAGCACAGCGGCTTAAGCCAACAATGGCACAACTCATAGCAATAGTAACCAAATGATTTTGTTGTAGTTGCTGTGCCCACGTTTTACGTGCCTTTGTGGGCACTAAAGCTTTTTTATGATTTCTTCCTGAAGCTGAGATTTTAAGCTCAGTTCGGCAAACATCAGCTTAAGCTTGCGGTTTTCAGCCTCCAGCTCCTTTAAGCGTTTAATATCCGACGTTTCCATTCCGCTGTATTTTTCTCGCCATTTATAGAAAGTTGAATTACCCATGCCATATGTACGGCACAACTCTTTAACGGGTACACCTGCTTCAGCTTCTTTTAAAATAGCTACGATTTGATGTTCAGTCATTTTTTTCATAATTAAATCCCCTTTTCTTTTATCATAGAGAATTTTCTACTTTTTTGCTGTATTATTTTAAGGGATAGTTACACAACAACCCCACAATGAGTTAATCCAAGCCAGTGGGTAGGGTATGGCAATAAATGAATTTATGACCTTATCTTTTAGGTACTAAAAAGTGTGGATATACCAAGTAATCCCCACAAAATAAACAGGGATTTGATTATCTTCTAATAAAATTCAGGATTAACTAAATTTTCTGATTTAATGATTTCAAGGAAACGTTTATATGCGTCTTCGTCTCGTTCAACTAAATCATCTAATAAAGATTCCTGAATTAAAGCCCAGTGAAAAATACCTTTTGAATTATTTTCAAAATATACTGTCTTAAAATTAATGTGAGGTTCAATTACTGATACTTCATTAGAGCTATATGCAATAAATCCTCCGTAATTTTTAGGAAGTCCATAAAAATAAGTTTTATCATTGAACCAATAAATTGCAAATACATCTATAATAGTCCCATCTAATTCTTGAATTTTCATAATATAACCTTTTATTTGTCTATAAACGATACACCTGGTTGTGGCCATTTGGGTTTGACTGATGTTATTTTCATATCATATGCTTTTCCTGTATATGAATTATATTGATAATGAATATTGATGTTTGAACCATCAGGAAGTTTATGCATAGCCTGCATTTTTTGAATCCAGCCGATTCAGGAAAGCGAGGATCTTTATTCATTCCTGGTAATTCTCCACCCAAAGCTGGATTTTTTCTACTCCCCACAAAATAAGCAGGGATTTGATTATCTTCTAATAAAATTCAGGATTAACTAAATTTTCTGATTTAATGATTTCAAGGAAGCGTTTATATGCGTCTTCGTCTCGTTCAACTAAATCATCTAATAAAGATTCCTGAATTAAAGCCCAGTGAAAAATACCTTTTCCATTATTTTCAAAATACACTGTTTTAAAATTAATGTGAGGTTCAATTACTGATACTTCATTAGGGCTATATGCAATAAATCCTCCGTGATTTTTAGGCAGTCCGTAAAAATAAGTTTTATCATCGAACCAATAAATTGCAAATACATCTATAATAGTCCCAGTTAAATTTTTAATTTTCATAAAATAACCTTATTATTTGTCTGTAAACGATACACCTGGTTGTGGCCATTTGGGTTTGGCAGATGTTATTTTCATATCATATGCTTTTCCTGTATATGAATTATATTGATAATGAATATTGATGTTTGAACCATCAGGAAGTTCATGGATAGCCTGCATTTTTTTGAATCCAGCCGATTCAGGAAAGCGAGGATCGTTATTCATTCCTGATAATATTTGACCATTAGCAGGTTTTTTTTCTACTTGTCGCCAAAAAATTTGTTCATTCAAATCGCGCGGTACTGTTACTTGCTTACCAGCCTTTGCCGTTGAAATATTTTCTGCATTTTTAATTAATTGTTGCTGCTCTGCAGTTAAAGGCGGAAGATTATTCCCATTAATTCCCGGACACTCATCCGACAACCCCGACAATCCCAACGGGTCAATCCAAGCCAGTGGGTCGGGAACGTAGCTATAGGCATTTTCACCACCAGCCAGCCCTATTGGGTCTTGGCTGATGTAGCGGGCGGTGTACGGGTCGTAGTATCGGTAGCGATTATAGTGTAACCCAGATTATTCGTATCATCCTGATACTCACCCTTGCAGGGCCAATGCTAAAGCATTGTTCAAATTTGTTCCAGACAAATTTGTCCTCGTCAAAATACTGCCCTTGAAAGCGCAGGTTTTGTGGTACGGTGCGGTATTCTATGGCGAGGTTGCCATAGGATTTGTAAACACCACTCCAGACAATGTCACCATTTGCGGTTATGAGCTCTTGCGGGGTGCCGAGCTGGTCGTTGAGGTAGTAGTAGATTTGCCCACCTCGTCCACGACCGACTAACTGCGCCATCGGTCTAAAGCCGGTGCTGCCCGGTTCGTAAATGTAACTGATATAGCGGTAGTACTAGTATTTAGTGTGTTTATTCTTGATAATACACACTAAATTCTTCTATTCCGATAAAATCACATGATATTTCAATTTGGAATGTATCATCCATAATTTTTAATCGGTTATTACCTTCGGTTAAGTCAAAATTGATTGCAACGGGTTTACTGCTTTCGATAAAATTAGAAGATATATCAAAATCAAATACTTTAATACAGGATAATCGTATCTGGCTGCGGTTAAATTTTCGATTTACCCATTTTTGCGGAGGATTATCGGGTAAACAATCGACAAGATCAAAATGAAATATTATTCTTTCCTCTTCTGATTCTATTGTTATTTTAATATTGTTAATCTTGTCTATCTTTGGTGGTTTGGAAAAAACTATTTCCATCAGTTTTTGACTAAAATTAGGTAAATCAGTCCAATACATAACTCTATACCCTTTCAATTTGTTGAGAGTCTCTTAATGCTAATATATTTTCTAGAAAAATTTCAGAGCATATAATATTTACATGATATGAATCAGCTAAAATTTTTATTTCATTTCTATCTTTTTCAAGCTTAAAATCTATTTTAGCTAACATTCCCTGTGTCCATTTTCTCATTGAAATATTTAAAACCGATAAGTCACGGCATTCAATACTAAAAAAACAATAATTAAAATCAATGATAGAATCTGGGGATAACAAAGTATTGTTGTCATCTGGTACATGATAACAATTTACACGGAAAAAATTCTTATCCCTTTCAATAACTAAATTTAATAATTTTATTTTATTTATTTCTGGTGGATTTGAAAAAATAATTTTAAGTTTTTCATCACCAGGTAAATCTGTCCAATACATGTTTATTTTCCTTTTTATTTAAAAGAATAATGCTCTAAAGCTCCTTTTAATTGAATTACTCCATCTCTGGTTAATTCTCTAAGATTAAAATGTGGTCCCTGATCCCCTATTCCGCCAAAATCATGACCAAGAGAATGTTCCTGAATAATTATATGTTTACCATCAGATCTAGTAAAATGATATTCCCTACTCATAATAGGTTTCTTTGTTATTGGATCGAATATTTTATTTTGATTCTTATCTAATAAATACACTTTTCCAACCTTGGTTGGACTCTGATTCATTGGAATTCCTGCATCTTTTTTAGCTGCTCTAAAAGCCTCTTTCCTCGACGCAAAAATTTTGTCACAAGGATATAAGCTATTAACTTCTTTTAACCCCAACGGGTCAATCCAAGCCAGTGGGTCAGGAACGTAGCTATAGGCATTTTCACCACCAGCCAGTCCGATAGGGTCTTGGCTGATGTAGCGGGCGGTGTACGGGTCGTAATAGCGGTAGCGATTATAGTGCAGCCCTGACTCCTCGTCAAAATACTGCCCTTGAAAGCGCAGGTTTTGTGGTACGGTGCGGTATTCTATGGCGAGGTTGCCATAGGATTTGTAAACACCACTCCAGACAATGTCGCCATTCGCCGTTATGAGCTCTTGCGGGGTGCCGAGTTGGTCGTTGAGGTAGTAGTAGATTTGCCCACCCCGTCCACGACCGACTAACTGCGCCATCGGCCTAAAGCCGGTGCTGCCCGGCTCGTAAATGTAACTGATGCAGCGGTAGTCTTGGGCTTTGGTGTGTTCATTGCGGATTACCTCTACACTAAAGTCCGCATCATCGGCATGGCATTCCGTAATAAGGTTTTCACCTTGCCAAAAGAACAGCGTTTTATCGCCCGTTTGCATGTTGGTTTTGCTGATTCGGCGACCAAAGGCGTCATACTCATAACAGTGTACGGTTTCTACCGTTTGATGGAAGTCTTTGTCGTTTTCATCCCAGTAGTGGCGAATTTTTTTAAATTCAATAAGCTGATGTTGCCCATTCCATTTAAATTGGTGTTCAGTATGTTGCCGTTTACCGCGTAACTCTCGAATCACATTGCCGTATTGGTCGTACTGATAATGCCGGTCACCTTGAATCAATAAGCGGTTAGCCTTGAGCTTGTTGCTGTGGGGGCAGGGTGCTTTGGGGGTGCCATGGGTTTTGGCAGTAGATGATGCGTGTTTTAATTCATCAAGTGGCTTTTCACTGCCCAGTAAGTTATCGGCTCCGTCAAAATAAAAGTGCTCATGATAGCCTTTATAACTTAGCTCATCCGGTAATTGCCCTTGGCTATAAGGTTGGTGGCTAGCGCTACTGAGTCGGCTTTTTAAGTCGTGGGTAAAGGTTTTTACCCCCTTTGTAGTTGTCGGTCATTTGGGTGAGCTCACCGGCAATATTATATTGGTAATGACGTTCAATCGGTTTATTCAGGCTGTCTTTGACCCTGACTTTTTGATTAAGCAATCGACCACGGCTATCAAATTGCTGATGACAATTGAGTTCGCCAAATCGCCCCATGCTACGGGCAATTTCATTGCCTTCCTGCCAGCGGTGGGTTGATAGTGTTTGACCGTTTAGGTCGATTTGGCTGACTTCATCACCTCGGTAACTTAAATACCGTTAAGGTGTTTAATTACGCTTAGTGGTTATAATGAATATTTTATCCATTTATCATCACCAATGCTAAACCTCTCTTTTTTATCTACTCGCCACTCATTATTTTTATAATGTAAAGTATAACGGTAGCGTGATTTAAACCCTGTATGTTGTTGGGTATAAATAGTAACTTTATTGCCCTTTAATTCTTCTATTTTTATTATCTCTTCATCTGGTGAATATTCGGGTGGATTTCTATACGACAATGCGGCTTGCCGACCATATTTTCGTTCTTTCTTTGTGCAAAACTTATCAAATATAGTATTTAATTCATTAACTATTTGTGAACGAAACTCACCTAATAAATTATTGTCCATTATTGAATGACAGTGTAATTCCCAATGATTCATAGCAATAATAAACTCTTTTAAGGTATTTTTTGCGTTTTCAATATTCATTTAATTCACCTAATTGTTAAAAACTTCATATAAAACCTTTTTCCCATCTTTTAAAACTGTATATTTTATTTGAGTTGGTCTTGTCCCCCCATTACCATAAATAAAATCCCATTCAATATCTACAGCTCCATGCTCTTTAATATAGTCTTTGACATTTTTTTCAAATTCTCGATATTTTCCTCGATTAACAGCGGGTAATTGAGGGAATACATTCCCTTTACCGCCACTACCGCCCAATATTCTACCTAAAATATGACCGGCATCATCACTACTATAACCTAAAGAACGAGCGTGCTCTCGAGAAGATTTATTCGTACCAGTCCCAGTACCTAAATCTTCTGGTCTGACTCCAACTTTTGCGGAAAGTATTTCACCATTTGCACCATATTCTATATCTGGACATAATCCTTCGAGCCCCAACGGGTCAATCCAAGCCAGTGGGTCAGGAACATAGCTATAAGCATTTTCACCGCCAGCCAGTCCGATAGGGTCTTGGCTGATGTAGCGGGCGGTGTACGGGTCGTAGTATCGGTAGCGATTATAATGTAACCCTGACTCCTCGTCAAAATACTGCCCTTGAAAGCGCAGATTTTGTGGTACGGTGCGGTATTCTATGGCGAGGTTGCCATAGGATTTGTAAACACCACTCCAGACAATGTCACCATTCGCCGTTATGAGCTCTTGCGGGGTGCCGAGTTGGTCGTTGAGGTAGTAGTAGATTTGCCCACCCCGTCCACGACCGACTAACTGCGCCATCGGTCTAAAGCCGGTGCTGCCCGGCTCGTAAATGTAACTGATGCAGCGGTAGTCTTGGGCCTTGGTGTGTTCATTGCGGATTACCTCTACACTAAAGTCCGCATCATCGGCGTGGCATTCCGTAATGAGGTTTTCACCTTGCCAAAAGAACAGCGTTTTATCGCCCGTTTGCATGTCGGTTTTGCTGATTCGGCGACCAAAGGCGTCATACTCATAACAGTGTACGGTTTCTACCGTTTGATGAAAGTCTTTGTCGTTTTCGTCCCAGTAGTGGCGGATTTTTTTAAATTCAATAAGCTGATGTTGCCCATTCCATTTAAATTGGTGTTCAGTATGTTGCCGTTTACCGCGTAACTCTCGAATCACATTGCCGTATTGGTCGTACTGATAATGCCGGTCACCTTGAATCAATAAGCGGTTAGCCTTGAGCTTGTTGCTGTGGGGGCAGGGTGCTTTGGGGGTGCCATGGGTTTTGGCAGTAGATGATGCGTGTTTTAATTCATCAAGTGGCTTTTCACTGCCCAGTAAGTTATCGGCCCCGTCGAAATAAAAGTGCTCATGATAGCCTTTATAGCTCAGCTCATCCGGTAACTGCCCTTGGCTATAAGGTTGGTGGCTAGCGCTACTGAGTCGGCTTTTTAAGTCGTGGGTAAAGGTTTTTACCCCTTTGTAGTTGTCGGTCATTTGGGTGAGCTCACCGGCAATATTATATTGGTAATGACGTTCAATCGGTTTATTCAGGCTGTCTTTGACCCTGACTTTTTGATTAAGCAATCGACCACGGCTAT